>CADDZN010000005.1 GCA_902812375.1 bacterium
TTCGCGGGCAGATCAGCGATGCGGGTTCCCTTGGTTCTTACTCCCCACGACGCGAAATAGCCAACTACGCGCCCTGGATGTACGCCGACAGTGGACTCTGCGGCAGGGCTGGCGTAGGTGCACGCAACGCAGATCGAAAGAAGGGCGAGGGAAAGCCGAGTAGGACGCATTGGTCGAGTCGTGAGATGATCCGCGAATGTGCCCGCGAATTCGAGCGAGGGGAATAGGTAAAACCAGAGGCTGGGTCAAACGTGCCCACCGCGATCCTCTACGTCATTTTTGTCGTATACCTCATAGGCTCGCGCGAGAGCAACGTCTCCATGAACCAAATGGGAGACGAGATGACATGGTCACATGCCGTACCCGCGCTAATGCTGAGCATTACCGTCGCCACAGCGCGACCCGTTGACGGTCAGCAGCTTCAACTCATGGAAGCTGGCGTTCATACTTCGGATACTGCGCAATCCAGCGACGTTCGGCCGTCGGGCCTTACCTTGGGTATCAAGAGTGTCGGTTGGTCAATTTATGGCTCGCTGTTGGGTGGATTGGTTGGTATGGAAGTAGACGAGCGACGCTGCCGACGACATCGCGGACCTGGCATGGGGTCTATATTCGACCCCTGTTTTCTGTATACGAGTGACGGTACTTCTGTGGGATGGTTTGGCGGAGCTATTGTCGGATCTACCTTTGGCGCCGTTCGTGTCGCGGAAAAGCGCGGGTGCTCCAGAAGTGCGGCGATCTTGCGCGCGGCTACCGGAGCCGTCGCTGGATCCGCGCCAGGGATAATGATTGTGGCAGCCCACCCAGCCAGGTATCCTCCTTCCCGATCAATACTCATTGGTACTGCTCCAATCCTCTCGGGCGTTGGAGCAGCACTCGCAGTTGCAGGGTGTCACACGTCATGAGCGTCGCGACATAATGATTGTGGTTCTCGCTCGGCTGCTGCGAAGATTCTCCGCACGCACTACAAATGCGGTGCGTGGGCTCCATGACATTCGCGGCTTTCAGGTGCTCGTCGAGAATACCCGGCCAGATATTGAGACCGATGCGGTGCTCGAGCGCCTCGATGACGCACTTGCCTTGATCGAGCGCTATCAGCCTCATCGCTATCGCCACCTGAAGCGCGATCTCAATCAAATCTGGATCGCGCGATTCCCGTGCAGGGGCGCGTATTTCCCACACAACCGAAGCTGTCTCACCGAGCTCACCTTTCTCGCGCGACGTGACATCTCGGCGGCGATCGTAGCGTCGTCTATTCTCCACGAAGGTATCCACGCACGAGTCGATCGGTTTCGCCACCATTTCGGCGCGGCGAGAAATGTTGATGACGCGGCACGCGAAGAACGTCTGTGTCGAAAGGCGGAGCTATCATTCGGCAGAGCGCTCCCATCCGATCTGGGTGCACCTGTGATCGAACGCGCGCAGCAGACTTTATCGCTCGACGACGACGCTGTTGCGCCAACTATCGATTGGCAACTTGCCCGGGCCAGGCAGAACGCTGCGGACGCCGATGCGGCGAACCTCGGATGACGCGTGGCGCATCAGTGCCGGCAGTACTACTGATCATCTTCGCGCTGATCGTTGCTGCGAGCGGCGTTCATATCATGCTGCGAAAGCTGGTCGCCTTGGACGCTGCGGAAGAGTTGGAAGATTTGCGTGTGCCACCGGGGAACCGCCTGGAGAGGCTCAAAGGACGTCGAAGCGGTCAGTATAGCATCCGAGTTAATGACCAGTGGCGAATCTGCTTCACATGGAAGGATGGCGACGCCACCGACGTCGAAATCGTTGATTACCACTAGGAGTCATCCATGACCACTACTCGAAGGCTCGCACCGATCCCCCCCGGAGAGATCCTGCTCGAGGATTTCCTGGAGCCGATGGGGATTTCACAGTATCGGCTCGCTCGGGACATCAGTGTTCCACCGCGACGGATCAATGAGATTGTTCATGGGACGCGGCGCATCAGCGCTGACACTGCCTTACGGCTTGCCCGGTATTTCGGCACGAGTGAGCGCTTTTGGCTCAACCTTCAGTCAAGGTTCGATCTAGAGGAGCAAAAGGATTTGCTAGGCAACCGATTGGCGAAAGAAGTGGTGGTCCTCCGCGCCGCTAGCTGACGATAGCTGCAGCAGACGATCGCGCGCTCACTTCGGAAAGATCACCGGGAACACCACATCCGTCGTATAGATACACCGGTCGTTGTGACCACACTCCGGGACGATGATCGCGTTGTGCTTCGCGCCGAGTGTCTCGGTCACGTACTTGTAGAACGCTTCACCGCGCGCGCGACGGGTAGGACCCTGCGCCATCGCTGTCGCCGATGAATCGAAGCCGCCAAGCGGAAGCACATCCACCTGGCCCAGAAGATATGTCGTGGGACGCTCGGCCAATTGCCGACGCAATTGATCGTCGGTCATGTTCGCCGCGTACCCAGTGCGGTTCTCGAGACCGGCCGGCCAACGATCGAAGTTCGGCGCGTTCGTCGAGTCGAACGCGCCGTAGGTGAAATTGCCGTGGACTTTTTCACCATCAGGCCCGAGCGCTTCCTTATACGCATCGATCGGATTGGCGTCTCCAACAGGCAGAGGGCGCACCGACGCCGGCCAGGCGTAGCTCGACGGGTTGGCAACTACGTAGCTGATGCCCACACCGGGCGTCCCGAACGCCTTCGACGTCATCTCATAGCGCGTCGCGACCTGGCCGCCCGCGGAATGCCCCGTGACGACGATTTTCGAGAGGTTCGGAAAAGTTTTCTTGTCCGCCAGCCTGCGCACAATCTCATCGAGGAAGTCGAACGACGACAGCCGCGGATTCTCCGGCGACATTCCGCCGGAGCGCCACGAGTCCCGGCCTTCCGGCCATTTCACTTCGTTCGGAGCAACCGTATCACGGCCAGCGGCAAACCGGGGCGCAATGATGATCGTGTTCTCCAGCGCGCCTGCGAGAAATCCAGCGGCCGTAGCGGTCTCGAAGTAGTGATCCGCGTTGCGAAGCGCGCCATGCACCATGATCAGCGCGCGCGTCACCGCGGTATTGCGCTTGTTCAGGGGGAACGTCGCGTACACCATCGACCGCGCCGGACCAGCGCCAAAAGTGATCCAGCTCTCGCAGACGTTGGTGGGCGCAGTGCACGGGGCTACACTTTGCGCCGGGGACGGAACGGCCGCGGCCAGGGAAATCGTGACGAGGCTGGCGGCGAGGAAAAAAGAATTTCGCATTGAAGGCATGATTGAAGGCATGTGTGACGCAGTATAATTACAGTGTGGGATTACCGAAGTCCAAGCCACTATATCGACGCACCGCGGTAGTTCTGGCCGCCGTTGTTCTCATAACGGCGGCTCTAGGCGCACAAGCGCCCGTGTCCGCGCAGAGCGCAACCGCTGGTCCGCACGCGTACGTCCAGGCCGACGTCGACTTCATGCGCGCGATGATCATCCATCACGCACAGGCCGTAGTGATGTCCGATTGGGCACCCACCCACGGTGCGCGACCCGACCTGCTCGTCCTGTGCAAACGGATCGCGCTCTCTCAGCGCGACGAGATCAACATGATGCAGCAGTGGCTGCAGGAGCATCACCTCGCTGCTCCGGATCCGCTTCACATGCTGCAAGGCGTCCGCAGTCCAACCCAGGACAGTAGTGGAATGAGCATGCCGGGCATGGAGATGGGGGCGCACCCGATG
Source organism: bacterium (assembly GCA_902812375.1). Classification (GTDB taxonomy): domain Bacteria; phylum Gemmatimonadota; class Gemmatimonadetes; order Gemmatimonadales; family Gemmatimonadaceae; genus UBA4720. The sequence goes on from CADDZN010000005.1 coordinate 3,683, forward strand.
ATGATGACTGGGATGCTCACGCCCGCCGAGATGCGAGCGCTCGACTCTGCTCGCGGTCCAGAGTTCGACAGGCTCTACCTGATCGGCATGATCAAGCACCACGAAGGCGCTCTGGACATGGTCGCCAAGCTGTTTGCAACGCCAGGCGCGGGACAGCAGCCTGAAATCTCTTCCTTCGCCACTGATATCGACGCGGGTCAGCGCGCCGAGATAGCGCGCATGGAAGCAATGTTGAACACACTCACCACGAGTCAAACGAGATGAAACCCAACCACCCGTCCTTCCGCACGCCGTCCGCGATAAGCACACTGTTTTGCGTTGTCGCATCCCTCGCGTTCGGCCTATCGGCCAATGCGCAGTCCACCACCAGCGACCCGCGTGTCGGTCTCAAGCCCGGACTGTACGACGCAGGGGTGGCCGCGAAAGGTCTCCAATTGGTGGCCCACCGAAACAAGCCCGACGTATTTCATCCGAACGAGCCCGGCGGCCTGACCTACGCGAATTCCGACATGGCATTCGGCAGTCACTACCTGTATCAGGGAAACTTCAGCGGACTCCAGGTCTGGGATATCGCCAATCCGCTCGCGCCAACCCTCGCTTCGGCTGATCTCTGCTTCACCGAGCAGGGCGACGTCTCGATCTATGGGCACCTTCTCTTCGTCTCGGCGGAATCCAGAGGGAGCCGGTTGGACTGTGGCACTCAGGGCATACCGGACAGTGTGAGCTCGGAGCGGATGATCGGCATTCGCATCTTCGATGTCGCCGACCCGATTCATCCCAGGCAGGTCGCAGATGTCCAAACCTGCCGAGGCTCGCACACTCACACGCTCATGCCGGACCCGACCGACAAGGGCGTCGTTTACGTGTACGTCTCGGGGCTTGCACCAGTACGGTCGCGCACTGAGATGGCCACTTGCGAAACTGGCGGTGTCACAGACCCCAACAGCGCGCTCTTCCGGATCGAGGTGATCCGCGTACCGCTGGCGCACCCGGAGCAGGCGCAAATCGTCAGCGCCGCGCGCGTCTTCAACGACCTCACCGCCCCGCCGACGCACGGCGTAGCGTATGCCGACACTGCGAACGGTGCTGCAGTAGCAGCGGCGCGCCGGATGCTCGGCCGATTTGGACTGCCGGCGACCGCGACGGCCGCCGATTCGCTTCAGGCGGCGCGCCTCCTTGCAGCGTTGCAGCTCAATCGAGACGATACCACCCGCGCACGCATCCTCGGCGACTCTCTCCGACAACTCGGGATTACAGTTCGCGCTTTTGGTCCGCCGCGGGGTGGGCCATCGCAGTGCCACGATATCACCGTCTATCCAAGCGCCGAGCTGGCGGGCGGAGCGTGCTCCGGCTATGGACTTCTGCTCAACATCAAGGACCCATTGCATCCCGTGCGTTTGCAAGCTGTCGCCGATTCAAACTTCTCGTTCTGGCATTCGGCGACCTTCAGCAACGACGCGTCCAAGCTGCTCTTCACCGATGAGTGGGGCGGCGGTACTCAGCCAAAGTGCCGAGCCACCGATCCGATCGAGTGGGGCGCCGACGCGCTGTTCACGCTAAGGAACGACAGGCTCACTCCCGCGGGTTACTTCAAGATGCCGGCAGCGCAGACTTCAACCGAGAACTGTGTGGCGCACAACGGTGGGCTCATCCCTGTGCCCGGCCGCGACATCATGGTGCAGGGATGGTATCAGGGAGGTCTGTCGGTGTTCGATTTCACCGATCCCGCGCATCCTAAGGAGATCGCGTACTTCGACCGCGGACCAATCGATGCGTCGAAACTGGTGATCGGCGGCTACTGGGCCGGCTACTACTACAATGGCTACATCTACGGCTCGGAGATCGCGCGCGGCCTCGACGTTTTCGCGTTGACACCGACCGCCGATCTTACGCAGAACGAGATCGATGCCGCGAAGCTGGTGCGTTTCGATCGATTGAATCCGCAGAGTCAGCCGAAGCTCGTGTGGCCGGCGGCGTTCGTCGTGGCGCGCGCCTACGTCGATCAGTTGGTGCGTGACAACGGGCTTCCGGCGGCGCGCACGTCCATAATCTCGAGCGCGTTGAGGAGCGCCGAGCGATTGAGCGGTACCGCGCGTGTCGCGGCGCTCAGAAAGTTGGCGTCGGATCTCGATCGCGATGCTTCGAACGCGGGCGATGCAACGCGCGTCAGGGCGCTGTCGAGTGTGGTAAAGCGACTTGAGAACTCCAGGTAATATGGATTTGGAATCTCAAACCCACGAGCGAATCCGATGCGTCGCCGTTCATCCGTAGCCTTGCTTGCAGTACTGGTGGTTGTCCTCGCGGCTGTAGCATCCGCCCGATATCTCTCACTCAGAAGAGAGGGTGCGCGCCGAGTCACTGCGGTCGGCGATTCACGTGATTCGCTCGCGCGCTTAGACACTGCTGCGCGTGCAGATGCTCGGGAGGAATCCGACACAATGTGCATGGCCTCGCGCATTGGCCTTCCCTGCGCCCCACGTTAGCGCACTCGACGGAATTCCGGCTTCACTCCCACACGAACGTCCGCTTCTCGACGATCGTGGCAGTAACTGTTGCGGTTGCCTCGCTTTGCCAGGTACCACTATCTGCACAGGAACGTCCACGGGCCAGAGAGATCGGCGTGGCGCCAGGTATTCTCGCGCCGGGCCCACTCAATGCGATCACCGACGTCCCCGGAGTTCTCGTCGGTCAGGTCACCGTCATCGAAGCCGACTCCGTACGAACCGGGATCACCGCGATTCTGCCCCACGCAGGCAATCTCTTTCTGCAGCGCGTTCCCGCGGCAATCGTCGTTGGCAATGGCTTCGGCAAACTCCTCGGATCTACGCAGGTCAACGAGCTCGGCGAGCTCGAGACGCCGATCTTGCTCACCTGCACTCTCTGTGTGTGGAAAGCAGCGGACGCGATGGTCGAGTGGATGCTCGGGCAGCCGGGGATGGAGAAGGTTCGCTCGATCAATCCCGTTGTCGGGGAGACGAACGATGGTTACGAGCTCAATATCGCTATTCGCTCGCGACCGATAACGGCTGCGCAGGTGAGACAGGCCCTCACCTCGGCGCACAGCGGTCCCGTGGAGGAAGGAAGCGTCGGAGCGGGCACTGGAACACGCGCCTTCGAGTGGAAGGGCGGTATTGGGACGTCGTCGCGAAAAGTCTCGGCCGCGGTTGGTGGTTATACAGTAGGCGTGCTCGTGCAGAGCAACTTCGGTGGAGTTCTTCAGGTCATGGGCGCGCCGGTTGGTCGCGAGCTCGGTCACAAGTTTTCGTCGGCTAACTCGCGCGGGAACGCGGATGGCTCCATAATGATGGTCGTGGCAACCGATGCGCCGCTGTCCGATCGGAACCTGAAGCGACTGGCGTCGCGCGCACTCATGGGATTGGCGCGCACAGGTTCTGTCGAGAGCAATGGATCAGGCGACTACGTGATCGCGTTCTCCACCGCGCCCGAAGTGCGGCGTGCGCGCGATGCCGTGCGGCTCACGACGACCGAGATGGGAAACACCGAGCAACTGTCCGCGCTGTACGAAGCAGTGATCGAGTCGACGGAGGAAGCAATCTACAATTCTTTGTTCAAGGCGACCACGATGGGCAGCAAGGGCGGGACTGTCGAAGCCATTCCGATCGACAAGGTGCGCGAGATCCTCAGTCGCTACGGAATTGGCGGGAAATAAGCGGACACGCGCGGCGCTCCTCGCACTTGTCGCTGGAATATCTTGCGGGCATCTCGTCGATCCCGTCTTGCCCGGTGACGCGGAGCAGTTCGTTGCTCCGTCCGTCTACACACAGTGGTGGGCGATGGTCGAGCAATGCTCGGGCCTGCGGGGACGGCTCGAAGATGTCCAATGGTTCTCCGTCCCCGGCCAACTCTCGAATCCGGACAATTCTTCTGAGCCTGTCGAAGGATATTGGTCGGCGGCGAGCAATAGAATCGTTCTGAATAGCGACGACACCCTCGATGGCCGCATTGTTCGTCACGAAATGCTGCACGCGCTCGTCCGCGTGAAAGGGCACCCGCGCTCGGCGTTTCTTCAGAGTTGCGGCGGCATCGTGTCGTGTCCGCCCGCCTGCGTAAGCGATGCGGGTCCGCCTCCGGCGCCGGACCCCGCGACACCGAGAGTCGCTCCAGCAGCAATCGAAGTTACGAGTGAAGTGTCAGTGATTTCGCCGAGCTCTTCGACGCAAGCTTCGTTCGGCACGTTTACGATCTTCGCGCACAACCCGTTTCCTCACCCCATAGTCGTGCTTCTTTCCAAATCCCCGGGCGTCGACATCGCGAGGACGTACGGTTACGGCATTATCAGAACTGTTTCAGGCGGCGCTGTTAGTTCCGCCGATCTGGCGTTCGATATCGGAGCGACTTATTTCGCGGCGGGAGAGACAAAGCGCGATATGTTTGACTTGGCCATCGTACCAATAGCATCGCCCTCCGTTGGCACGTTCCCTGGAATTGGCCGCGATGGAATTGCTCTCCCTCCGGAGACATATTCATTTCGCGGTGATTACGGCGGGCACTCTGCTCCGGACATCACCACGATATTGAACCGATAGGTTGGACACTGACAGTCACTCACCGCGACACGGACGCCAACACCGGAGGCAACATCGAAAATTCCAACCTGGCATCATTGAGTGATCGGCTCTTCGGTCAGATCCTCGACTCAATGGTAGCGATTGCAGCCTACCTTGTAGCTGGCGTACTGATGGCCGTTTCCACCACCCTCGGCACAATCGCGCTTGTAGCAGCGGTTGTCTACAGCATCTTCTACATCCTCTTCGCCGATGGCTTTGCGGGAGGACAGAGTTACGGAAAGAGGGCGGTTCACACCGCAGTAATCGACGCGACAACCGGGAAGCCCTGCACGTTCGGACAATCATTCATTCGCAATTTGCTCTTGACTCTCCTTGGCCCGATCGATTGGATCTTTATCTTCGGAAGCAAGCGGCAGCGCTTAGGCGACAAGGCCGCTAACACCATCGTCGTCAAAACTCCGGCGGAGACACACACCTAGTCAGGTTCGCGGTTCAGCGGATTTCGGCCCCAGACTTCCAGTTCCGTCATCCCCACTGCAGCGCTGCGACGGGGCTCCAGCACCACCCGAACTCGAGATGTTCTGACCGGGGCAACCGCGACCACATTCGCGCGATGCCCTGTTGGCGCGAGAGGCGTGCGCCGCTCAACATTCGCGTCAACCCATCTGCGACCGTTCCACGTCTGGAGCTCGTACATCGCCGGTGCTCGCACCGCCGCGCCCTCGCCATCATCGAGAAAGTACAGCTTGACCTGCTCCACTTCCCGTTGCACACCGAAATCGACGCTGATGGTGTCACGAGTGTTCGGCGATCCGACAGTGGTCCATCGATTCGGCGGAGTTTCGTGATACCAGTAATTTCCATCTACGACGTAGAACGCAGGATTCGCCGGCGCACTGAATGACGTGTGCACCCATGGATATGCGCCGCGGTCGTTGTTCACCGCGACGTTTACCATTCTTTTAGCGCGGGGCGTAGTGATCGCGGCGCCGAGGAAGGCCGTAGTACGCTGGAGGTGCGGCGCGGACGCAATTGTGTGTCCATCCGCAATCACGATCAGCCCCCTGCCCCGTTTGTAGCGCGTCCCATCTCGATCCCAGAGAATCGACAGGCTGTGCCCGTGATATCGCATGTCGTCGAGTGCGAAGTAGTTCCACGACTCGGGCGCGAGCGGCTGGACTTCGACGCTGTCATCCGCGCGCGGGCGGAGACCCACCAGGCCTGTCACGACAAGATCGACGTAGCCCGAGTGGAAGTAGTGCTCGCTGTGATAGTAGGTATCGAAGCCCGACCACGATCCGTTGTCAGGGTTGGCGCCTTCGGCTACATACGGACGGCCGTTCTTGCGCTGCGTTCGAGTATAGATGTCGAAGAGCTTCATCCAGTCGCGCTTGCTCACTACGCTCTGCCGGTAATCGTCGAGCAGGTTCGCCATCGCAACCAATGTCTGCGTCGTCGCGTATGGCCATGAGTTGCCGCTCCACCAGCAACATCTCGGAGAGATGTAGAATTGCGGGTCGTGCCGCTCCGTCGTAGTGGGTCCGTACGGCGCCAGGAAGTACGAGCTATCCATGAGAAAACGCCACGCGCGCTCGTATCCTTTGTCAGGCTCGGGTAGATCGAACTGCCATGGCACATATCCAATGAGCTCACGGCCGTGTGGATTGCCCGCGAATTTGCCAGTCTCATAAGTGCGACTAAGCGCACGAACGCCGTCCTTTTCATCGTGCGCGAATTGATGCAGAAAGAACTCACGCTGCTCGTCCCAAAGCTCGCGCTCGACACGCTGTTGCAGCTCCTTCGCGCGGGCCGAGAAATCGCGGGCTGTCTCGCGGTCGCCGAAGACGGTCGATGCACGCGCGATCGCCAGAGCATCGCCGTACATGTAGCTGTTGAGTGTAGGCCTGTATCCCTCCGCGCCCTCGTCAATATCGTCGGTCTGCCTGCTGTTGATATTCCGCTCCATGCCATCATGCAGACCGTCCCATCGGAACATCCGCTGGGTGCTGTCCCAGTGCTCGGCCATCCAGCCCGCGTATTGCTGCTTCATGTAAGGCAGCACGCTGCGGAGGAACGCGGTATCGCCAGCCACCTCGTACACGCCCCACATCGCCGAGCCGTACCAGTTGCTGTAGCTGCGCGGCTGCGCGCCCGGTGTCTCGAACCAGTAGCGCGCGAAATCGTCGATAATGTCGGGGTCGTTCAGCCACCGCAGTTCCGCGAATTGATGTCCCAGAGGGCAACTGATCGCGCCGTAGCGCCCGGACCAGAAGGGGCGGTCGAGGAACTCCGTGAAAGTGTATCCGCTCTCAGGCGAGCCGTAGGTCAGATGCTTGGTGACGAGCTCCCATCTGTAGTAATAGGTCGCATCGATCGCTGAGTCCGGCGATTCGAAGAAGGGAATTCGTGTCGAGTACCAATCCCAGTCACGATTATCCCACCATGACTGGCGCGCGAGCACTGCGCGGCGATCGAGAATCTGGGCGGACAGCCGGCGAGGCAAAGCAACCGGAACTGAACACGCGATCGCAACCGCGATCGCTCCAAGACGAAGACTGTATCGCATTCAGAGCGCCAGGCTCAGTAACAGAGTAAATGCAAGTCCGGCGACACCGATGATCGTTTCGGCAACCGTCCAGGTCTTGAGCGTTTGCGGGACGGTCATGTTGAAGAACTCCTTGATCAGCCAGAATCCCGCGTCGTTCACATGCGAGAGTATGAGCGCACCGGCCCCAGTCGCGAGTACCAGCAGCTCCGCATTTGTTCCAGGCAGCGATGCCGCAATTGGCGCAACGATCCCCGCGGCGGTCGTCATCGCCACCGTCGCAGATCCGGTTGCCACTCGAATGAGCGCCGCCACTGCCCACGCGAGAAGGAGCGGCGACACGTGAGATCCAAGAGCGACGTGCGCGATTGCGCCACCGACGCCGCTCGAGATGAGCACCTGATTGAAGCCACCGCCCGCGCCAATCACCAGCAGAATCCCGGCGATTGGGCCCAGACACTCGTTGCAGAACGCGAGAAGCTGGATCCGCGTAAAACGCCGCGCTCGGCCTAGCGACCAGAACGAGAAGAGGAGCGCGATCAGAAGCGCCACCACCGGCTGACCGATGAAATGCAGCAGTGTGCGTACACTGCTCGTTGCGTCAAGCGCGAAATCCGCGGCACTGGAAAGGACCATGAGAATCACTGGTATCAACACGGTGCTCAGCGACATCGCGAAGCTCGGCCCTTCTCGCACGGATTCGCCCTCGAGCTGCGCCGCGAGTGGATTGACCCCGGCGAGGACGATTCGGGGCGAAATCCAGCTCGCGAAGATCGGACCGGCGAGAGCCGCCGTTGGAATACCGACCAGAAGCCCGTAAAGAATCGTGCGTCCGACGTCAGCGTTGTACGCCGTAACCGCTAGCATTGCTGCTGGATGCGGCGGCAGCATCCCATGCACGACGGACAATCCCGCGACCAGTGGTATCCCAATTTTGATCAACGACAGTCCCGTTCGTCGCGCAATCGTGAAGACGAGTGGAACGAGCAGAACGAATCCGACCTGGAAGAACACTGGAATACCGATGATGACGCCGACCATCATGATCGCCCAGTGAACGCGTCGCTCACCGAAGAGCTCGATGAGCGTCGTCGCGATCCGCGTCGCGGCACCCGATTCCGCCATGATTTTGCCGAGCATGGTGCCGAGCCCGACGACGATGGCGATGAAGCCAAGGGTGTTGCCGACGCCGTCCTGAAATGCCTTCACGGCGGCGAGTGGCTGCATGCCCGCGCCTGCGCCGACCGCGAGCGACACAACGATCAACGCTATGAAGGGATGTAGCTTCACTCGCGCGATGAGAACGATGAGCGCGATCACCGCGACGAGCGCGTAGAGAATCAGGCGGATGTCGGATGTCATCGTGACGCGCGCTCGACCAGATCCGCCACCAACTCCGCTGGCGACTTCGTGATGTCGCAGATCCAGACGCGCTCGTCTGGTGTGGGTTTCTCGAGCGTTGCGAGCTGACTATCGAGCAGCGACGGCGGCATGTAGTGTCCGACGCGATTCATCAACCGCTGGGCGATCACTGATCGTGGACCATTGAGAAAGATGAACCGCACATCGCGCGCTTCGCCACGAAGGACGTCGCGGTAGGATCTCTTGAGCGCGGAACAGGCGACGACGATTCCTGTGCGCGCTTCTCTCGCCTGGCGGATACGGTCGGCGAGAGCCGCAAGCCAATCCGCGCGGTCTGCATCGGTGAGTGGGATTCCCGCCGCCATCCGCGCCACGTTGGCGGGGGAGTGAAAATCATCTCCTTCAACGAATTCGAGATTGAGTGATCGCGCGAACGCCGCTCCGATCCGACTCTTCCCTGAGCCGGCGACGCCCATCACGACGAAGAGACCGGTTTTCACTCAGGCGTCGGGACAATTGTTTCCATAAGAATGCTCCGATCTTGGCGAGTTCGCCTTTGGATTGGGGTTTTCCCGTAAAGCGGACCAGAGGAAAGATTCTTGCATGCAGGCGCAAGTTTCAGCGACCGCTCACACGCTCAAAATGTTTCCCAAAGCAATTCGCGAAGACCTTAGGCGCGCGGGACTCGCGACAGATTCGACACCAATGGCCCACCGCACCTTTACCGACCCGGATGGAATCGTCTGGGAGGTTTGGCAAGTTACGCCGACCTCAGTGAAGAATGCCGCTGGAGAATTCCTCGGCGCCGTCGAGCCGGGCTACGAGTACGGATGGTTATGCTTCGAGAACAGAAGTGGCGAGAAACGCAGATTGTTGCCCATCCCCGCCGACTGGGCGAGTCTGCCCGACGCTCGACTCGAAGAATTGTGGGAGCAAGCCAGAAGAGTGAAAAAGAAGTAACCGACCGCACGAATTCTCAGCGGCGCACATTCGCCGCGGTGAGTGAGCGGATCAGCGCCACTTCCGCCGCATCGTACGGTGTCCCGTCCCGTCTGAAAATGTCGTGGAACCACACCGCCGGCTCCCCCGTGTATTCGCGGTACCAGGAATCCCAGGGATAAATCGTCTGCGTTTTGCCGGCGACGAATCCCCAGTTGTACGCACCAACGTGTCGTCGGGCGAGAAGCGGCATGATCTTCTGAAACGTGCTGCCGCGCGGGCGAGCCATGTACTCGGAGCATATGATGGGGCGCCGATATCGCTCGAGTGCGCTCACCAGTTTCTCGACCGTCGCGCTGTCGTCGTAGCTGTGAAAGGTGATGACGTCCGAGCTGTCGAGCATGTACGCAACCATCGGCGAGAGCTTTGCCGGATCGACCCAGTCACCCATCCACGGTGCCGCGGTCAGCGGCTGCGACGGATTCATCACGCGCGCCCACCCGAATGCTTTCTTCAGCAGAATGAGTGATAGCGCCGGCTTGTTGAGCGGCTCGTAAGCGACGTACGCGGGCCGATTCGTATTGTCCGGCTCGTTGAACACATCCCACGCCACCACTCGGCGGTCGTTGGCGAATCGCCCGACGACTCCCTGCACGTACCCGCGGAGCTGCTCGTAACGCGCGGTGTCGGACAGAATCGCGACGCCCGGACTCTGCACCCAACCAGAATTATGGATGTGCGGAATCGGTGGACGCTGCGGGCCGAGATGCGGCATCGGATCCCACACAGCGTCGAACAGCACGAGCATCGGTCGAATGTGGTGTCGATCGGCGATCGTGAGAAATTGGTCGACTCGATTGAGGAACCCCACCGAATCCTGCTGCCACAGAAGATTGTGCAGGAACACCCGCGTGGTGTTGAACCCGAGTGACTCGGCAAAGCCGAGCTCGCGATCGATGGTCTCCGGGTCGAACGTTGCGGGCTGCCACATCTCGAGCTGATTGATCGCGGTGCTTGGACCAAAATTGCTGCCCGCGAGCCAACCTGTCGTGTCGGCCCACGCGCGCGCACGGGCGGGTGTCCAGACCGTGCGGCTGGACTGCTGCGCGGAGAGCTGCGCCGATGGTGATAGCTGACTGTGGACTGCTGGTGCGCACGCGAACGCGCCCGGAAGAAATGCTACAAGCGCGACGAGATGTTTCGCGCGCATCTGAATCATTGCGCGACTCCGAACCTGTAAATCGTCTGCGTGTGATACGTTTCCCCAGGACGCAGTATCGTCGACGGAAAATTCGGGTGATTCGGAGAGTCCGGGTAATGCTGCGTCTCGAGTGCCAGGCCGTATCTGAAGCGATAGACGCTCCCTCCTTTGCCGACGATCGTCCCGTCGAGGAAATTCCCGGAGTAGAATTGCACGCCGGGCTCCATCGTCGAGATCTCGAGAGTTCGTCCGGTTGACGGCTCCAACAGATACGCGGCTCGTACGAGCGCATCCGGCGCTGCCCCGGCGCGATTCAGCACGAAGTTGTGATCGTAGCCGTTGCCATAGCGAATCTGCGTGTTCGATCGATCGTCGACACGCGCACCTATTGGGGTCGGTGTCCGAAAATCGAATGGCGTGCCCGCGACCGGAAGAATTTCTCCGGTAGGAATGAGGGTCGAGTCAACGGGCGTGATCGAGTCAGCATTGAGAGTGAGGACGTGGCCCAGGATGTCCCGCTTCGCGCCGCCAACCAGATTCCAGTATGTGTGCTGGGTGAGATTCACCGGCGTCGCCTTATCCGTCGTCGCGTGATAGTCGACGATCAGCCGGTCATCGTTGGTAAGGGTGTAAGTCACCCGCGATTGAAGCGTGCCGGGATAACCCTCTTCCATGTCGGCGCTCGTGTAGTCGAGCACTACTCCAACCGCATCCGCCCGCTGGAACGGCGTCGCATTCCATACCACTTTGTCGAAGCCGCGGATTCCGCCGTGCAGGCTGTTCGGCCCGTTATTCACCGCGAGATGATACGTTTGTCCGTCAAGCGTGAACTGCCCGCGAGCGATTCGATTTCCGTACCGGCCAACGATCGCGCCGAAGTACGGACTATTCCTCAAATAGCCGCCGAGGCTGTCGTAGCCGAGTACGATGTCGTCGAAGTGACCCGTGCGGTCAGGCGTTCGCAGCGCCGTGATGATCCCGCCGTAGTTCGTGACTCGGATCTCGACCCCGCGGGAGTTCGTGAGCGTGAAGAGCTCGACGGGTCGTCCATCCACAACACCGAACGGCGCGCGACTCACCGAAGGCGCGCGAGCACTCGAGGCTGGCATCGTTGCGCAGGCAATTTGAGTGAGGAGTACCACGACGGCCGTCGCGGCACCTGGAAGCATGCGTCCTTTCGTCATCGAGCGGACTCCAAGATCGATTGGCTTACAGGATTCGAATCTGAGGGCGAAAAGATGGCGTACATTCAGGTTATCGACCAGATCACGACTGATCAGCTCTTAACCCGAGGTTCGCATGGCGAGAACTAGCTGGCGCGCGATGACGAAGGTGTTGCTTTCGCTGCCCATCGTATTTCTCTGCGCAAGCGCGAGCTCGCAGGTGAGCTCTACGAGCGTCGTTCTCCTCGGCACCGGCGTGCCATATCCCGATCCTGCTGCGGCTGGATCAGCGACTGCTGTAGTGGTCGGTTCCCGGGTATTCCTGTTCGACGCAGGCGCCGGAGTGATGCGCCGGGTCAGCGCTGCAAAACTTCCGATCGACGGACCAACCGCACTCTTCATAACGCATCTGCACAGCGACCACACTATCGGATATCCGGACGTCATCCTGACGACCTGGGTGATGGGGCGCGTGAAACCGCTCGAGGCGTACGGCCCGCACGGACTGCAGGCGATGACGGATAACATCCTCGCCGCGTGGAAGGAAGACATTGACATCCGCACCAATGGACTCGAACATGAGACGGCGAACGGCTACGCAGTTCATGTCCATGAGATCGGGCCGGGCGTTGTCTACGACAGTGGTGGAGTGAAGATCACGGCGATCCCCGTGCTTCACGGCAGCTGGAAGGAATCCTACGGGTATCGCATCGACACTCCGGACCGCTCTATCGTGGTCTCCGGCGACACCCGCCCGTCACCTGCGCTGCAGGCAGCTGCGACCGGAGTGGATGTGCTCATCCACGAAGTGCATCCCGAGGGAGGTGGCCGCGCAGGCGCACCAGCGTCACCGGGGTGGCTGCGGTATCAGCGCGAATTTCACACGAGCGATGTCGAGCTCGGTCGCCTGGCCACCGCGGCGAATCCAAAAATGCTCGTGCTCTATCACTTTGGCGGCAAGGAGTCTGTTGCCGATCGAGTCGTGTCGACCATCCAGAGCCAGGGTTATCGCGGTCGAATTCTTGTCGGAAGAGATCTCGATCGATTTTAGCTCCGGGAACTTGGTGGCACGACAGGCTCATCGGACTGCTCTGGCCGAGTTTCCGCGAATGAAATAACGTTTCTGCATGTGCGGACGCGCCACGGTCGTCAATCCGGACGGCATCACTGAAAAAGTTTACGGCTTCACTCGGAAATTCGTGCCGAGCGATTGGAAGCCTCGATACAACGTGAGCCCGCACCAGGAAATTCCGGTCGTCTACTACGATCCGTTTCTGAAGCAGCGCGCACTCCGGCTCATGCATTGGAATTTCGTTCCGTCGAAATTGGCGGGTCGCGACAAGGTCAAGGAGTTCGATTCGCACTACTCGACTTTCAACGCGCGCATCGAAACGGCCGCGTCGGCTCCCACCTTCGCCCATGCCTGGCAAAGTCAGCGCTGTCTCGTCGTCATCGACGGCATGATCGAGTGGGTTGGTGGAAAGCGAAACAGAATTCCGCATCTCATCCGCCGACACGACGGCGATTCGTTTGCGCTTGCCGGCTTGTGGAGTCGCTGGGGCAGAAGTGCGGACGATGAGCTATGGTCGTGCACCGTCCTCGTGAGAGACGCCGACGCGTGGTACTCGCGATTCCACGACCGCATGGCTGCGCTGATCTCTTCAACAGCATACGCGGACTGGATAGACCCGTCGCGCGGCGATGGGCAACTCGCTTTGCTGGAGAAGGAGCCCTTCAACGATGCCGACGAATTCGAGTTCTATCCGATCTCACGCAAGGTCAACAGTCCGCGATACGATGCGCCTGACTGCGTCGCACCGGCAACTGCGGAGGAGTTGTTGCCAGTACAGGGGGAACTATTTCTCTAGCGGTAGAGGACTTGCGGAGAATGCGCCGGAAAGCCCAGTGATACTCATATTTGTTACCTATTTCGAGAGATTTCACCGGTAAATTCGTGGTCCATGAGCTAAATTGCATCATACGCTCAAGGATCAAAATGAAAGAATTCCAGTTCGTCGACGAAGGACGCACCTTCTTCTGCAATGTCGAGGTGCCGCGTCAGCAAGGCATGTCCGCCTGGTGGTGGTTTCGCCTCGACTCAGATGCCAGCACGCGCCACGCACCATTCGAAGCTGCTCCCGGAGATACCGAGCAGTCAGTTCGCGCGCGAATCCTCGCCTACTATGCGGAATTGCAGGCTATCAAAGCGCGTCCTGCGTACCAACGCCCACCGTGGCGGAAGCCAGGTACAGCGGCGCCCAGTGTCCCTGCGCCCGGCACGCCCACCTAAGCTCGCAGTTTTAAGGAGGTAAGCGCTGACTTCGCGGTCAGCGCTTGCCGTTTTTGGCGTACTCGTCCCAGAGCATCGCCATGGCTCGCATGCCAACCCGGAAATTTTCGTCGCTCATCCACTCGTCCGGCGCGTGCGCATTCTCACCGGGCAAGCCGAACCCGACCAAGACCACTGGCGCGCCTAGGATTTTCTCGAAATCTCCGACTACCGGAATCGAGCCGCCTTCGCCGGTGATCACGGGCTCCTTGCCAAACGCGGCCCGCAATGCTGTCCGCGCCGCATCGTAGATCGGCCCATTCAATTCCGCACGCCACGGCTGACCGCCGTGCAAAGTCTCGACGCGCACCGTCACGCCTTTCGGCGCAACCTTCGCGATGTGTGCTTTGAGCAGTTTCTCGATTTCGGCGGGATCCTGGTCCGGCACCAACCGGCAGCTCACCTTTGCCATCGCTTTCGCCGGCAGCACCGTCTTGGCGCCCTCGCCGGTGTAGCCGCTGAGAAGGCCGTTGACTTCACAGGTCGGCCGAATCCACAGCTTCTCGAGCGTCGTATAACCCCTTTCTCCACCCAGCGCATCGACGCTCGTTTCTTCGATGAGATTCTTGTCGCTGTATGGCAGCGACCGCATCTGCTCGCGGATCCTGGGATCCCACTCGCGCACCTTGTCGTAGAATCCGGGGATCGCGATGTGCCCGTTCTCGTCGTGGAACGTCGCGAGAATCCTGGCGAGCGCCATCGCGGGATTCACGATCGCGCCACCGTAACTTCCCGAGTGCAGATCGCTCGACGGCCCCTCGACGTTGATCTCGAAATAGGCGAGCCCGCGAAGCGACGAAAGAATAGACGGAAGGCCCGGCGCAAACATGGCCGAGTCGGATATCACGACGGCGTCGGCCCGCAGGAGTTGCTTCTGGTCAGCGACGAACCGCGCGAGATGCTCGCTGCCGACTTCCTCCTCGCCTTCGGCGATGACGACTACGTTGACCGGAAGCTTTCCGCGCGTCGCCAGATGCGCCTCGAGCGCCTTGATGTGCAGGAAGAGCTGACCCTTATCGTCGACAGATCCGCGCGCGAAGATCTTTCCGTCTCGCACGGTCGGCTCAAAGGGGGGCGACGTCCACAAGTCGAGAGGCTCAGCGGGTTGTACGTCGTAATGTCCGTAAATCAAAACTGTCGGCGCATCCGGCGCGTTTCTCCACTCGCCGACGACGACGGGATGACCGGCGGTCGGATAGATTCTCGCCGTGATCCCGATTTTCTCGAGCGACGCCTTCACCCATTCCGCGGCCCTTTTGGTATCACCGTTATGCTCGGCCTTTGCGCTTACGCTGGGGATGCGGAGAAAATCGAATAGCTCCTCGTGGATCCGCTCATCGTGATCGCGCAAAAATGCCTGGAGGTCGGTGGCGACCTCGCTGGACATCGAGGATCTGCTGGAAGTGCTCATGGGAGGAGACTCGCTTTCGTCGTCGTAAAAGATGTGAGACCAACAGGCTGGATCACCTGACATTCTTTCACCTTGAGGCTACTGTCCCGATGATCCAGAATATAACCTTGGGTTGCGGCCAAACGGTCGCAGCCGTTCCACGATCCGGAGTGTGAGCTCATGCAGGAGTTGAGTGGAGAGCGCGTTCTAATGCGGATCCACATAACGGAGGGCGACACGTATGAAGGCGACGCGCTCTCCGAAAGAATTCTTGCGCTTATAAGGGAGCGGCGCTACGCGGGGGCGACGATATTCCGCGGGGCGATGTCCTTTGGCGCGCACTCGCGACTGCATTCCGACCGGGTCGAGATGTTGGCGCTCGATCTTCCGCTCGTGATAGAGTGCGTCGAAACGGAGGATAACATTCGGCAGATCCTTCCCGATATCGACAGGATGATCGGCGGCGGGCTCATCACGCTGGAGCGAGCGAACGTTGTGCTCTATCGTCCGGACGCGGAGACCCGGGAAAGCGCCAGGTGACGGCCGGGAATGAAGCCTCGATCACATCGACGGACCGGCCGGTCCTGAATGAGCCGCAGCTGCGGCATTTCGAGGTTTTCCTGAGCATGCTGGAGACAGCTCTGGGCGAGATCCGTTCACTTGCAAACCGTCCAGGCAATGCGTCGAGCACCGGCCTGATAGTTTATGAGGCCGATCTGCCGGTTGATTTCAACGCGAAAGCGGAACAACGTCTCATTGCCATTCGAGAAGAGATGACAAGTCTTGCGCGAAAGCTGGGCATCGAACCACAGCACAGATCTATGCTGCGGCGAACGAAAGCTTTGTTGACAGCCGAGCTGGTCAGACTCGATGATAGTTATTCGCGCAAGCTGGCCGGTTACGGGAAAGTCAGCCCCCGGGTCGCCGTTGAAATCGATCCGGTCCTCGACCGAGTACGGAGCGAGCTGGTCGCTCTGCTGCGCGCGTGTGAAGTCAGTCCGCAAAACTCAAACTCCGAGTCGGGCCAATGAACAAGCTCGTGTGGTACGTAGCCATCGGCAGCGGGATCGGGGGCGCGACGCGACTCCTCGTCGGCAACTTTATTCAGCAGCGCCTGGGAACTTCCTTCCCGATGGGAACGCTGATCATCAACATCACCGGCTCGTTCATTCTTGGATTCGTGCTGCGGTACGCGTTGGCGGTGCCCGACATGAGCCCGGCCATTCGTGCGCTGCTGACGACAGGGTTTTGCGGCGGATACACTACTTTCTCCACTTACAGTTTCGAGACCGCCACCCTGATCGAGGATGGCCGCTACGAGCGCGCGTCGCTCTACATTTTGCTGAGCGCCGGTGTCGCCCTGCTCGCAACCTTTGGCGGTTTCGCATCAGCTCGGCAGATCCTCGCACTCCGGACCAACACTTAACTCAACTGCGCGGCCGCCAGAGGCAAGAATGCACGGATTCAAGGGTGAGCGCGTTCTCATGCGAATTCACATCGGAGAGCGCGACAAGCACAACGGCAAGCCTTTATATGAGGAGATCGTTGAGCTCCTGCGGACCCGCAAATACGCCGGCGCGACCGTCTTTCGCGGGGTAATGGGTTTCGGTGCCAGCTCGCGGGTGCATCGCGAGCACTTCTTCGGACTCTCGCTCGACGTTCCGGTGATCATCGAGTGTGTCGAGACAGAGGAGCGGATCGAGGCGATTCTGCCAGAGCTCGACAGATTGATATCCGGCGGGATGATCACCCTCGAGCGGGCGCGCGTCATCATGTATCGCCCACACCAGCCCGAGGAGGAGGGGCCGGACGACTGGAGCACCGACATCACGGGATCGTGGAAGGTATTCGAAAACAAACCCTGATATCAATCGGCAACCTCGCTTGACGACGGGTATCTGATCTTCTAGCCTTACCTCAAACAGTGTGGCGATGGAGTTCGCCCTCGACCACCGCTTGCTTGCGGTTAATGACTCCTACACGACTTCATGCCGGTGTAGGAGTTTCTTTTTGTCCTGAATCTCCCCGGCTTTGAATGCAGTGCGGGTCACTTCAAACCGGGGGAGCGATGGAATTGAATGTCTGGCTGATTACCGGCATCTGGATGGGACTGGCGCTCGTCGCGAGCATCATCTCGATCAAGATCGGCCTGACCTTCGGCACGATTTCCGCGCTCTTCGGACTGACCAACAAGATCATCGATCGAACGCAGTACACGATTCTCGTCACCGTCGTGATCGGGAGCGCCATCATTCCGACGATCATCGCTCAGCGATTCTTCCACCCTGAGTCGCCAGCGACGGAGTCTACCGAGGAAGCCATCGAGACGATCAGCGTGCCGGAAAACGGGAGCCTGGCGCCTGCGCAGTGAGTAGCGTCGAAGCTTTGGAAAGCCCTCTGGAGCGCCTGGCTGCAATCGCGTCGAAAGCGGGTGTGCCTCAGATTGCAGAAAACGCACGCACCCTTGCGGCGCGTGTTGCCGAAGGACGCTTTTACCTGGCTTGCCTTGGGCAATTCAAGCGCGGAAAATCGTCGCTGCTCGATGCGCTTCTCGGTGAGATGATTCTGCCGATAGGGGTGGTGCCTGTCACCGCGCTGCCAACAGTCGTGCGCTACGGGCATGAACGATCCGCCCGGGTCCTCATCGGCGAGGAATGGCGTGAGATCAGTATCGATGATCTCCCTTCCTACGTCTCCGAAGAGGAAAACCCCGCCAACGAGAAGCGCGTGCTGGCGGTCGAAGTGTTCGTGCCCGGTGAATTACTCGCAACAGGAATGTGTTTGGTCGACACGCCCGGACTGGGATCGGTTTTCGAAGCGAGCACGGCAACTACTTACGAATTCGTTCCGCACATCGATGCGGCGCTGGTAGTTCTCGGCGCCGACCCGCCCATATCAGGTGAAGAGCTTTCGCTCGTCACGAGCATCAGCCGCGAGGTGGACAATGTGCTATTCGTGCTCAACAAGGCAGATAAGGTGTCCGCCACTGATGTCGCCATCGCGAAACGGTTCGCATGTCGCATACTCGGCGATCGCCTGGGTCGGCCCGTCGAGATTTATGAGATCAGCGCAAAGGAAGCACTCGAGGGCAATCGCGAAACGAGGGAGTGGCAAGCGTTTGCGGCAGCGCTCGACCATATGGTGTCCGTCTCGGGCCGGCGCCTGGTTTGGCTGGCGCAACAGCGCGGCGCGACTCGACTGACGAATTGGCTGTTGAGCACGATCGAGCAGGAAAGGCGCGCGCTGACCGAGCCGCTCGCCGAAACGCAATCCAGAATCAACGCGTTGACGGAGTACATTGGCGAGTCCGAGCAATCGATTCGCGACCTCGGATTGCTCTTTCTGGGAGAGCAGCAGCGATTAACTCAGAGCCTCGAGGCGAGGCGGAAGAAATTCATGGCCGAAACCCTCCCGCAATCCAGGGAACGCCTTGTCGGCAGGCTTCGTGCTTCCCCGTTGAACGGAATGTCAATGCGAACTTTCGCGATGCAGGCGGCGCTCGACATCGCGCGCGAGGAAGTCCATCCCTGGCTCAGCGCGGAACAGGAGATAGTCAACGACGACTACGCAGCCCTCATTGACCGGTTTACCACGCTCGCTAACCAATTTCTTGGAAGGCTCGCAGCGGATGGTGCTCCCTTTCTATCGCACGTAGCGGAGTCGATTCCTGAGGGCGGCAATCTCTCTTCACGCTCAACCTTTCAGTTTCACTCATTGCTGCATGTCGGGCGGCCCGCATCTCCACTGCGGCACGCCGCTGACATACTGCTGGCGGCATTCGGCCAATCCCGGCTTATCTTGCGGGATGCGGAAGAATTTCTCGTGCACCTGCTCGACGTGAATACGAGCCGGGTTCAGCGCGACCTGGAGAACCGTCTCGCCATTGCGCGGCAGGATCTCGAAGCCGCTGTGCGTCGCGCACTCGTGACAGCCAGGGATGTCGCGTCACAGACGCTCGAGCGTGTCCGCGAAACGACGGATGCCGGACAGCCCGCGGTTGAAGCGCGGCTCGCGGAATTCGCGGACCTCGAAACAGAACTCAAACAGCTCGCGCACGACATGTCGTCTGGCGCAGTGGCTGCATGAGAATGTCACACTTCAGAGACGCGTCACGTCTGGTTGCGGCCTCGTCCCTCGCGCTGCTGGCCGGGTGCGGAAGCAACACATCCCTGCCCGACATCCACAATGTGCTCGCGAGCATTACCGGCAAGCATCACTTCGACCACTTCGTGCTGATCGTTCTGGAGAACGAGGACGCGGCGAACGTCAACGCCGTTCCCTACATGGATTCGCTGGCCCACCGTGAAGCGTGGCTCAGGAACTACTACGCTGTCGCCCACCCCTCTTACCCGAACTACCTCGCGCTCATCTCCGGCCACACCTTTCTCGAATCCAGCCCGCAGGCTCAGCACGATCCCGTCGCTTACTCGCGGCGCGACCTGGGTGACGCGCAGCTTCTGATCAACGCGCCAACTCTCATAGACAGATTCGAGTCGCACAACGTGTCGTGGGACGCGTTTGCCGAAGATTATCCAGACACCAGCCGCACGCCGAGAAAGTGCGATTTCCGCCGAGGGGCTGGCCTTTACTCGAGAAAGCATTTTCCGTTTTTGAGCTTCCAGGAGCTCCACGATCACCCTGGACTCTGCGCGCACGTCAGGAACCTCAAATGGCTGCGGCCGGATTCTCTCGCCGCCTACACCTTTATCGCGCCGAACATGGTGCACGACGGGCACGATGCTCCGCTTTCCACCGCCGCGGCCTGGCTCAGAGGTTTTCTCGAACCGATCCTGGCTGATTCGGTAGCGATGAAGTCGACGGTTATCGTCGTGACGTTCGATGAAGCATCGAGCTCATTCCGTCAGGCGGTGATGCGGTCCTGGGGTCCGAACGTCGTCTATACCGTGCTGCTCGGCCCCACCGTCAAGCCCGGGTCGTCCTCCGACGTTCCGTACAATCACCTCAGTCTGCTGCGAACCGTCGAGACAAATTTCGGGCTCACGCCTTCCCTGCTGCCCGAGGGCACCCAGCCGATCGAAGGAATCTGGAAGTAAGGCGTACGAGGCGGATCCCGCGATTGCCTAGCTCACGCTGCGCCGCGCGGCCAAATGCGCCGCAGCGAGAATCGCAAACAGTCGCTCGATCCAGCGGTTCACCGCTGGCCGATCGCAGATCTCCCACACGAGCCACCCGGTGAGCGCGCCAAGCACGCCGCCACCAATCACGTCGGCCGGGTAATGCGCTCCAACGTACACGCGAGCGTAGGCGACGACGAGGCCAAAGACGACGAGCGCGATTCCCAGCCTTCGATTGAAGAGAAACACAACGGCGGCAATCGCGAACGCGAGCGTCGTGTGATCGCTCGGGAATGCAGTGTCGGGTGAATGCGTGATCAGCAACGTCGCGCGGTGTGCCAGGTATGGTCGCTCTCTCGGGAATGCCCTTCCAACCAGCTGCCCCAGGCCGAGGGCGATGAGCCCCGAGGCTCCCGACAGGAACGCGCCGCGCTGGTTCCGATACTTCCAGGTCAACCAGAGCGCAATCAAAAATCCCGCGAGTACAATCGGAGAATACTTCGCAAAACCGACCATGATCTGGTCCAGGACGTGGTGATGGCCGGCGGGCCGTTGATCGCACGGAACAGGGAG
>CADDZN010000006.1 GCA_902812375.1 bacterium
GAGAGCTCCTTCGCTAACAGGTCTGAGCAGAAAGCACGCTCTTAAAAGCAAAGGCTTGCGCTCCAGAGCCAGTACGCCCGACGAAACCCGCACTTGTCAGCAATCCGCAGTCCTCAATCAGTCCGCAATTATCAATGCCGTTGGTCAGAGTCCTCGGTCCTCTAGCTCTTAGCTGACGGCTCGCGGCCAACTAGAACTCTCTGACTAAGCCCCGCACTACTGCGAACTGATTGCAGATGATCCCCTCGAAGTTTGCGGCTTGTACCTCTCGACATCGGTAATAAGCCGCGCGCCCGCACCGTAAGTGAAATATGAGTATCCCCACTGCAGCAACACACTGAGCCGGTTTCGAAACCCGACCAGGTACATGATGTGAACGAACAGCCAGAGGAACCACGCCAGGCGGCCACCGAACTTGATCCACCCGAAATCAGCGATCGCGCGCGACCGCCCGATCACTGCGAGGTCGCCCTTGTTCCAGTAGTGAAAGTCTTTCCTCGGACGGTGCGTCAGCTCCCGCAGAATATTTTTCCCGGCGAACGAACCTTCCTGAATCGCCGCTGGTCCAACCCCCGGAATCATCCGGCCATCCTGCACGAGATACGCGAGATCTCCAACCGCAAAAATCTCGGGATGCCCGGGCACCGACAGATCGCGGTTGACCTCGATTCGTCCTACACGGTCCGTCGGTCCGCCGACAGATTTTCCGAGCGGCGAGGCCAGGTTGCCCGCGGCCCAGAACGCCGTCCGCGCCTTGATCGTCTCCTCGCCGATGCAGACGCCATTCGCGTCGACCTTCGTCACCAATGAGTTGACGCGCACCTCGACTCCCAGGTCCTTGAGATCACGCTCCGCGCGCGCCGCCAGATCCGCCGGAAAGGTTGGCAAAATTCTTGGACCCGCTTCCACCAGTATCACGCGCGTCTTGTGCGTATCGATCTTGCGAAAGTCGGGAGCAAGCGCCTTCCTCGCGATGAAAGGCATCGCTCCGGCGAGCTCTACGCCCGTCGGACCCCCGCCCACGATGACGAAAGTCATGTACTCCTGCTGCTCCGTCGGATCTGTCGACTTCTCGGCCTTCTCGAATGCCAGCAGAAACCGACGCCTGATCTCCGATGCGTCCTCAATCGCTTTGAGCCCGGGCGCATACGGCTCCCACTCGTTGTGACCGAAATACGCGTGACGCGATCCCGTCGCGAGGATCAGATAGTCGTACGGAATCTCGCGCAACGCATGATCGATGCGAATCGCTCGCCGCTCGCTATCGACAGCCTGGACTTCCGCCATGAGAACTTCGACGTTCTTCTGCCGATGCAGTATCCACCTGATAGGCGCTGTTATATCACTCGGCGCCAACGCAGCCGTTGCGACCTGGTAGAGTAGCGGCTGGAAAGTAAAGTGATTGGTGCGGTCGATCAGAGTGACGTCGGCATCCGCGCGCTTGAGTGCACGAGCGGCGGCGAGTCCGCCAAATCCGCCACCGACTATTACGACACGAGGTCGGCGAGCTTTCTCAGACAAGTCTCTCCTCGAAGGATCGAGCGGCAAGCGCCATCAGAAGAACAAGAAGAATGAGAAGAACACTGTAGGCGGCAGCCGTACCAAAAGCCAGCGCGCGCAACTGAGCGAGAATCTCCATGGAGATCGGCCGGTTCGAGTGCGTGTACAATACAACGCTCGCGACGAACTCTCCAACTGCTGTAACCGCCGCGAGCAGCCCACCGGCAATGAGGCCCGGACGCGCTGCGGGAAGAATCACCCGCCTCATCGTTAGAAGCCACGACGCGCCGAGGCCTCTGGCCGCGTCTTCAAGCGATGCATCCATCTGTCGTAGCGACGACTCTACCGCTGAGGCGACAAGCGGAGTGTCACGAATGAAATAGGCGAGTGGCAATATCCAGAAGGTGCCCACCAGAAGTACTCGGCCAGTAAGGAGGTCATTGCGACTGAACGTTGCCGCAAGCCCGAGCGCGATCGCTGTAGCGGGAATCGCCCACGGCAACACTATCAACAACTCCAGCAAGCGACGTCCCGCGAAATTGCGAAACACGATCAGATAAGCCGCGATGAAACACACCACGAGATTGCCTGCGGTTGCGATCAGTGCCATCGACACACTGTTGGTGATCGGCCTCCACAGCTCAGCCTCCGAGAAAAGACGGCGATAGTTCTCGAGAGTGTACTCCGGCGGAAGGACCTGAGTCGTCCACACTCCATCTCGCGCAAACGATACCAGGATCACCATCAGATGCGGCAGCACGAGCGCGATAACTATGAGAGCGGCGGCAGTGCTCATCACGATCTGAAGTTTGCGCGACTGGATCACTCGCCGTTGCCGGCCGCCCTTGCTGGCGAGCGTGTACTTGCGCTTCCTGTCGAGCCAGCGAAACAGCACCAGTCCCGCCACCGCGCTCAGGGCGAGCACCGTCGTCTCTACATACGCGAGGCCCATCGCGCCATTCGTTTTGGACGCCAGAATCTGAGTCGAGAGTACGCGCAGCCCGCCGCCAAACACATACGGCGCAGAGAATGAGCCAAGCGCATTCATGAAGACGAGCAGTGCCGACCCCGCAACGGCAGGCATCAGAAGTGGCAGTGTAACCCGTCGCAGTCTGTGCCATGTGCTCGCGCCCAATCCGGACGCAGCCTCGTCCAGAGTCGCATCGAATCGCTCGAGCCCGGCGGAGACGAACAGAAAAACGTAGACGTACATCGTGTAGGCATGGACGAACACGATCGCGCCGACGCCCTTGAGCTGCCACGGCGCCTGCGGCATCCCCAGCATTCGCTGCACCGCGCGAGTAATTACGCCGCTCTCTCCGTAGAGAAACAGAAATGCAATGACTCCCACCAGAGGTGGCAGCGCCGCCGGAAGAGTTGCAACCGCGCGCAGAAGTCGACGTCCCGGGAAATCGAATCGACCGAGGAGGAATGCCAATGGCACTCCGACGGCAAGCGATGCAAACACCGACGCGATTGCGATCACGATACTGGTCCTGAGCGCCTCACGATCGGCGGGACTCGCGGCAAATTCGCGCCAGTGCCCAAGTCCGTTCTCAAAACTTCCGGCAATGACCGCCGCATTCGGGTAGACGACAGCCCAGAGGAGAATCGCGATTACTGGAAGCGCAATGACGAGACTCTGCCGTCGGACAGACACTTGTTATTCCGAGACCAGAGGGAATGGACCCTTGAGCGGCGACACCGAGACATTCTCATCCTCGCGCGCATCGCCGGAGGTCGACTCGACTTCGACCGTCACATTGTCAGCCAACTCAATGCGATATACCACGAGACCGCCAGCGAACCTCCGATTCGTCACGCGTCCACGCCACGCGAGCACACCGGCGCCCCTCGAGAGCTCGAGTGCATCAGGACGCAATACGACGAAAGCTTTGTCGAGCTTGGGCGGCGTCGCTCGTGAGCGCGTCACCGACAGCTCACGCGTTACGCCACCGATCGTCACCGCCGCCACGTTGCCTTTGTCGACCGCCGGCACGATACTCCCGCGGCCGATGAACGCCGCAACCTCGCGCGAGGCCGGCGTGTGATACAGCTCCTCCGGAGTTCCCGACTGCAGGAGCTTCCCTCTTTTCAGGAGTGCGATCCGATCAGCGATCGCAAACGCGTCTTCCTGGTCGTGCGTAACAAACAGCGCTGGAACTCCAACTCGCCGCAGCATCGCGCGCAGGTCATCCCGCATTGCCTGCCGGAGCGTGGGGTCGAGGTTGGACAACGGTTCGTCCAGCAGTAACGCTCGGGGCTCGATCACCAGCGCTCTCGCCAGCGCAACTCGCTGTTGCTCACCTCCTGACAGGGACTGGATCGCCCGCGCGCCTGCGCCTTCAAGTCCGACACTTGCCAGCGCCGCGCGCGCCTTGATCAACCTGTCAACCTTGTTCACGCCGCGCGCCTCCAATCCGAATGCGACGTTCTCCTCGACCGGCATGTGCGGAAACAGCGCGTAATGCTGGAACACCATCCCGAATCCGCGTCGCTCCGGCGGGACTCGCGTAATGTCTCTGCCCCCAAGAACCACGCTGCCCTGATCAGGCATCTCATAGCCAGCCGCAATTCTGAGGGTCGTCGTTTTGCCGGAGCCAGACGCGCCAACGAGAGCCAGCAGCTCTCCCGGCTTGACCTCGAACGACACGTTGTCGACCGCCGTGAAATCGCCAAACCGGCGGGTCACTCCATTCAGCGCGAGAGCTCCAATCTCTCCGCCCTCACTCCCGGTCCGCGCACTCGGCGCGGCCGTCACTGTTTCTGTCCGCGGTTCCGGATATTGGCGTCCCAGTACTTCATCCATTCGTCGAGATGCGCCGCCATAACCTGCCGATCAACAGGCATCGGCTTGATCTTAGACATCGCATCGCGAATCCATTGCGGAAGCTCGGCGACAGGGATGTCCTTCCGCGCCGGAATTCGAAGGAATGAATCCGCCGCTGCAATCATAGCCTGGGGCGTCGTCACGTACTCATAGTACGCCTCCGCTTCCTTCGGATGCTTGCTGCCACGGACGATTGCGATTCCGTCTACGAGTAGTGGGGTTCCGCTGGCGGGAATCACGTACTTCACGGGGATCTTCGTGCGCTGCTCCAGCGTCGCGATGTCCGGCATGTCCCACATCGTCACGACTCCTTCCTGCCGCCCGAGCTTCTGGTACATGATGGTCGGGTTGAGAACGTAGTCGCGAGTGTTCGCATCGAGCTTGCGAAGCCATTCATATCCGGCGTCGGGCTTCCCCGTCTGCGCTATCGACCGCGCCATTATCGCGCCAAAAATCGCGCGCATCGTACCCGACGCAATTGGATCCCGAATGATGATCTTCCCCTTCCACTTCGGATCGATGAGATCATCCCAATCCTTCGGCGCGTCCGCGTCCTTCACCGCGTCCCGATTGTACGCGATCACTTCCGGTGTGAGATACGTCCCGTACCAGTTGTCGTGCGCTTCTCGCCCCTCCGGATCGATGGCGGCCGCCCAGGTGGGCTTGTACGGCTGCAACAGATTCTCCTTCGTCGCGCGATCGAACGCTTCAGCCGGCGCACCGAACCACACATCGGCCTGCGGATTCGGCTTCTCCGCTCGCACGCGCTCCAGCACTTCCTGCGATCCCATGTCCACCCACTGTATATCGACGTCCGGATGCGCCTTCTCGAAGCCCTTCTCGAAATACTCGAGCAGCTCCTTCCCATGTGGCGAGTAAACGATGAGGACCGTGCGATTGTCCGAGCTGCACGCCGAGAGCGCGAGACCGAGACCGACGAGCCACCAAGCCCGCCTCATCGAATCGTGTTACCGCCGAGCAGGTTGGCGAAAATTCGTGCTCCCCCCGAGACTCCGGCGGGAAGCTGCCGGAAAAGCGCAAGCGGGACGTAGATGTAAGTGCCGCGCCCATACGGCGCGGCGAGAATAGCCGCACGATTGGGTTGCTCTCCGGGATCGTTCATCGCGAGCATGCTACGATAGCGCGGATCAAAGGTCGACGGCATGTACGTCGCCCTTTCCTGCACCCAGCCAGCAAAATCATTCTGGGTGATCTTGTTCGGCGTGTTGAGAATCGGCGACGCGGGATCCGTGAATGTCACCGGCGCATTCTCCTCCGTAACGCGCTCAGCCGGCTGCTTTAACATTATCGGATAAGGCATGATCCCGGGTCGTTGCATTTCCGCCTGACCGTATTGAACAACCAGTCGTCCGCCGTTCCGAACATACGACAGCAGATACTCGTTGTTCTGTTGCAGCGTCTGACTCGCCTGGTACGCGCGCGGTCCGACAACGATCGTTGTGAAACGACTGAGGTCGGTTTGCGGAAGGTCTTCAGGGTCGATCACCGTCAGCGGAACGCCAAGCTGCTGGAGAACTGGCGCGACGTTGTCCCCGACGCCCGGAACATATCCGACATTCAATCGCGGGGGCAAGACGACATCCACGGCGTTGATGTCGATCGTCGATGGCCGATAGATCCGCTGTGGATTGATGTGCGGATACTCAATGGGAATGTAGCCAGCCTGGTACGTTTGGCCTCGCGCCAATGCGATAGCCTGAATCCGGTGCACCCCGCGTGGCAGAACGCCTGTCACTCGAAACACGAGCGTCCGTGTTGCACCCGGTGCCATCATTATCGACCGCGAAACAGAGTCGGCGACTAGCCCCTTGGGCAGCGCCAGTCTCACCGTTACGAGTGACGAATCGCCGAGCGCGGATCGGAGCGTCGCGCGAACGAGCTGAGATGATGGAACGTTTGCACGCGCCATCTCGGTCGCTTCATTGAGCGTGATCGAGATTCCCGGCGCCACTATCAACTGGCGCTGCACGTCGCCTTCGACAGGATCGACGTAGTGGAAAACGATCGGCGATGCGACATCGATCGGCGCTTCACTTCCCACACTCGCGACTACGTGCGCCCAACTGCATCGCTCGCGCTCGTCTTCAGAAATGAGTGACACCGGCAAGCCGAATAGATCTCCGATCCTTGGCTTCGCGAGCCACCACGGTTGGGTCACATCCTTGCCCACGAACCAGGACGTCCAACTGAAGCTCGAGTCGGGAAGTAGAGTTCGGTTGCGGACAAGATCGCCGGTGAACATCTCCGAAAACGTGACCGGAACCCGCGCACGATTGTAAAGCGTATAGGTAATCTTTGCCGAATCGCCCACCGCGACAGCGCGCCTGTCCGCGACCGCGTCGAGCGCTACCGGAACGGGCAAAGCCGGCGGAAAGATCCGCGCATCCCGCACGAGTATTCGCGTCGTATCCAGTCCCGCAAATATCGACTTCTCCTCCTTCGCGGGCGGCGCGGGTACGCGCGAATCTTCGCGCATGAGATAGTCCCAAACCACGCCTTTCCGGCGCAGCGTGCCTTGCCCCTGCGATTTGTGCTGTGAGCGGCTTTCGGCGGCGATCTCCTGATACGACACGCCGAGGTTGGGGTCGTACTCGCCAACGTTGATCGCGAGAGTCCGATCCTGCGGAGAAAAACGCGCCAGCCGATAAAGCTTGAGCGGGGTCCACGCCGCGCCGAACTGCTTCACCGGGAACCGCGTCGTATCGCCGGCAAGGTTGTAAGCGTCGCGCGCGACGATTGCCGAGATCTGGTGGTGCCCATGTCCGTCGCGCGGGGTGCCCGAGAATGTAGTTATTACGATGTGCGGCCTGAACGCGCGCATCACCTTCACTACATCGTTGAGCAGAGAGTCCTGCGGCCAGTGCTTCCTCGTCTCCTCCGCGCTCTTCGAGAACCCGAAATCGTAGGCGCGCCCGAAATATTGATGAGCGCCGTCGATGCGTCTCGCCGCCAGCAGCTCCTCGGTGCGAATGACGCCGAGGGCTTCGCCAAGCTCGTTGCCGATCAGATTCTGACCGCCGTCGCCGCGAGTGAGCGACATGTATGCGGTCTCCACATTGCGGCCCCGCGCCAGCCACGCGATGAGCTGCGTGTCTTCGTCGTCCGGATGCGCGGCGATCCAGAGCACACGCATCACTTCCGGCTTCGTTGGCGCTCCAACGTCGGGGGCGCACCCAACGCGAGCAGACGGCTGAGCGTGCAGTGAGTGCGTTGCGAGAATAGCCGCCACCAACAGCGCGAGTTGAGCGGGTCTTGCCATTTTTTGTGCGAGAGTGCTCGTCAGGTCTTGAGCGCCATGCCGCGACGTTTCGCTCCCGTAGGCTGCTGCGCCGCCGCGTTCACTTCCGCGACAATGCGCTCCTGCTCCACCTTGTGCGACTCCGCATATCCCTCGGCCGGACTCGCGCGATCAGGCCGACCGATGTAGCGCGTGAGCAGCGCATTCCCGGTCGACATCCTGAGACGGGGAGAGACGTACGACCACGCGCCGTTGTTCTTCGGCTCTTCCTGCGCCCACACTACTTCTTCGATCGCCGGATAAAGATCGACGATCTGCGCAACCTGATTACCCGGCCAGGGATACAGCTCCTCGATTCTCACGATCGCTACATGTGGCGCACGCTTGGCCGCGAGATCGTAGTAGATCTTCCCGGTGCAGAAAACCAGTCGCGTGATCGCCTCACGCGTCTGCGACGCAACCGGATCATCGATCACGTGACGAAAACTCCCCGATGCAAGGTCGCTGAGCTTTGACGCGGCTTCCGGCAGACGAAGCAGGCTCTTGGGCTGCATTAGAATCAGCGGACGCCGAACCTTGAGCCCTGCCTGTCTGCGCAGAATATGGAAGTACTGCGCGGGCGTCGAAGGATACGCCACTCGTTGATTCCCCTCGGCGCAAAGCTGAAGGAACCTCTCGAGACGCGCGCTCGAATGTTCTGGGCCCTGTCCCTCGTAGCCGTGCGGCAGTAGCAGTACCACCGACGAATCCTGTCCCCACTTCGCACGATCGGCGGAGATGAACTGATCGATTATCGGCTGAGCGACATTCACAAAATCGCCGTACTGCGCTTCCCACAACACCAGTGTGTCTTCCGACGCCGTGCTGTAACCGTACTCGAACCCGAGCACGGCCGTCTCGGAAAGGGGACTGTTGTAGATCTCGAACCGTCCCGCATTATCACCATCTGCTACGTGCGCGAGCGGCACATAGGTATCACCGGATTCCGCGTCGTGCAGAACCGCTTGCCTGTGGGAGAATGTCGCGCGCTCCGCGTCCTGTCCCGTCAGCCGCACCGACATTCCCTCAGTGAGCAGCGATGCAAACGCCAATGCCTCGGCGTGTCCCCAGTCGATGCCGCCGGCGTCCCCCATTGCATCCGCTCTGCGGGCAAGCGTCTTCGCCAGACGCGGATTCACTTTTAGCGATGCCGGCCATTTGAGTAGCTGCTCGTTCAGCCGACGCAGCAGTTCCGCATCTACCGACGTGTTCTGGTCGGCGTCGGATAGATCTGCTTGCCCCTCCTTTGGCGCGCGATGCTCGGGCGGGTGAATCTCGCCGTTTTTCATCGCCGTCTGAATGCGCTCGAAATTCGCCGCCGCATCGGCGTCGAGCTTCTTTACTTCTTCTGCGGTGACGATTCCCTCGGCGATCAGCCGGTTTCCCCAGACCTCCCTGGGTGACGGATGCGCCCGGATCTTCTTATACAAGGTCGGCTGAGTGAACGCAGGCTCGTCGGTCTCGTTGTGACCATGACGTCTGTAGCCGACGACGTCGATCAGGAAATCCTTGCCGAACTTCGCGCGGTACTCGATCCCGAGCCTCACCGCGTGCAAACACGACTCGGCGTCGTCCGCGTTCACGTGAACGATGGGGACCTCGAAGCCCTTCGCGAGATCGCTGGCGTAGTGCGTCGATCTCGCATCGATCGGATCAGTGGTGAAGCCAACCTGGTTATTCACGATGATGTGAAGCGTGCCGCCCGTCCGGAAACCCTTGAGTCCCGAGAGATTGAAGGTCTCCGGCACCACGCCTTCGCCCGGGAACGCAGCATCACCATGAACGCAGATCGGGACGACGGCGGATTCGTCGCGCTCTCCATTGCCGGCCCGAACCTGGCGCGCGCGGGCAACGCCCCCGAGCACCGGATTCACGACTTCGAGGTGACTTGGATTCGGGATGAGCACGATCTCGACTTCGGCGCCAGTGACGGTCTTTCTCCTTCCGCGCGCGCCGAGATGGTATTTGACATCGCCGGTCTCGCTCACCGCATTGGTGGCCGCGTGCTTTCCCTCGAATTCCTCGAAGATCGTCGCGTACGGTTTGCCAAGGGTGTGAGTGAGGACGTTGATGCGCCCCCGATGCGCCATTGCGAGATCGATCTCGCGAGTGCCATGCGCCGCCGCGGCCTCGATTGCGATGTCGAGCATCGGAACGAGAATGTCGCTGCCTTCGATCGAAAAGCGCTTGTAGCCCTGGTACGCGCGCCCGAGAAAGCGCTCCAGCCCATCAACTTCCGTGAGGCGTTGCAGAACCGCGCGCTTCTCTTCCGCGCTCAGCGGCTTCGTCACATCGCCGCTCTCGATTCTCTCGCGCAGCCACTCCCGCTCATCGATGTTCGCGAGATGAGCGATCTCAAAGCCAATGCGCGACGAGTAGGCGTTGCGGAGCGCGGCAATCACACCTTCCGCCGTTCCACTGTCAGCACCAAGCGCCATGCCCGGAATCTTGCGCAGATCATCGTCACTCAGACCATGAAATTCCAGAGTCAGCTCAGGAGTTCCTTCGGGGGGCGTGCCGAGAGGATCGAGTGGAACTGCGAGGTGACCGAAGGTGCGAATTGCGTCCGCGAGTTCAGCGGCGCCCGCGACTTTGGGAAACAGACTCGAGTCCAGTGCCGGGGCAGGCGATACTTGCGCGCCGCCGCCCTCCCGACGGGTGCCGATGCTCTCGGCGAACCGGAAAAATTGGCGCCACGATTCGTCCACCGATGCAGGGTCGCGTCGGTAGGCTTCGTAGACTTCGCTTATGTATCCGTCGTTGAAAACGCCCGTAATGGGGTCAGAGCTCATGCCTCTAAATTTAACTGCGCTCTACTGTCCTTGTGACGGCCCTCAGAGGAAGTGAGTAGCTCGGTCGGGAGGTGGCGGCGCGGAGAATTTGCAGTGCCTGACCAGGCTTGAGAGTCGGGAGATAGAGGAATCCCGCAATGCCATCGACATCCGTCAGGTGGAGCTCCTGGCATTTGCGCGTAAGACTCACCGCCACCACCGGCGTTTTGGAAAGAAGCGGATGCTGCTCCCACTTGTGGAGCGGAAGCGTAGCGAGAAGATCGTAATCGCAGATCACCACATCGGGCGTGGTTGGAGTAGCGATGTCGACCGCGTAACCGAGCCCGACTTCTTCAGACGTCAAAACTCCAAGCGAGGCGAAGTATCGAGCGAGATGACCAGCCAGAAAAGTGTGACGCGCAATACATACCGCGCGCAGAGGCTCAGACTGTGTTTTTTCTTGTTGGAAATTCATCGCGGTGGAGGCTAAGGCCAGCACTTACGTAATACAAGCGCGGCAATGAATATTTGCTGAATCTCGCCGAGCGCGGCAAAGAAAAACGCCCTGCACTGTAGCTGTGCAGGGCGTTTTTATTCGAGTGCCGCTTAGTGCTTGGTCTTGTCGACGTTGTTGCCGATGATACCGCCGAGGATCGCTCCCGCGGCACCACCGATGATGGCACCCTTCACCTTGTTCCTGCTGGTGACAGCGCCGATTACCGCACCGGCGCCGGCGCCAATCGCGGCGTCACGCTTGGTGTGCTTCACTACAACCGGAGCTGGTGCCGGAGCGCTGTAGACTGGGGCAGAGGAGTAAGTGCCGCCAGAAGACGAGCTGCTGCGACGTGTCGTCGTCGTCCGACGCACCGGCGCACGGTAAGTCGTCCGCGGCGCGGACGCAGTGCTCGTCAACGACTTCGCGGGCGCTGCGGCAACACCTGTACGCTCTGCCGCATTGATGCTATCGAGCGGCGAATATGGCGCACTTGCGGCTGCAGTCGAGAGATCAGAGTTGAGTGCACTGTCGGCAGCGAGCTGTGATTTGTCACCATTCGAGCAAGCAAACGCGAGAGCCGCGGCCGGAAGAATCAGGAATTTTTTGAACATTAAAGCCTCCAGAAATGATCCGCGCTCAACGCGACGGTCCCTCTATAGAAGGCAGGCCACGTGCCAACTGAACCCTCGTAGTTATGCCGCGCTGGCGGCGGATAACTCGGCTGCTGGCGCAATATCGTCCTCTAGAGAGGGCGGCAGCGTGAGACGGAAAGTGCTGCCCTCCCCAGGTACGGAATCCACCGTGAGCGCGCCATCCAACAGTTGAGCTAAGCGCCTCGAGATCGGTAGGCCCAGCCCCGTCCCAGGCTGCTTGGATTCCGAAACCTGCACGAACTCCTCGAAGATCCGCGAGATGTCTTCCTTCGCTATTCCAACGCCCTGATCAATGACCTCTATTTCTACCCCCTTGCCTTCGTTCCGTTTGCATACGACGCGAATGGGCTTGCCTTCCCCGAATTTGATTGCGTTCGACAACAGATTGAGAAGGATCTGCCGCACCCGCCTCGGGTCACTGACGATCGTGAAAGGCTCGTTCGCCTCGAGCTCGAGAGTCAGAGCGGAGCCAAACTCGTCCGCGAGCGGACGAACCGTCACGAACAGGTCTTCGATGAGCGACGGGAACATCACCGGCTGCAGCGACAGCTCGATCTTCCCGGCTTCGATCTTCGACAAGTCCAGCACATCGTTCACCAGCTCGAGAAGATGCCGAGCCGCCTTGAGCGTGCGCTGCAATCCCTCCTTCTGCTTCGCGTTAAGTGGGCCGTAAATGTTGTCCAGCATCAGAGTGCTGTAGCCGATCACGGCATTGATCGGAGTTCGCAGCTCGTGACTCATCGAAGCGTAGAACCGGTTTCGCGCGCCCATAGCCTGCTCGAGCGCGATCTGACGGCGGTGCAGCTCTTCGTTCATCTGCGATAGTTTCGCGGCCGAGCGGGCCTCTGCCTCTAGCAGGGATGTTCGATGCTCGAGCTCCAGCTCGCGCTTCTGACTCTCGCGTAACAGGTCGGCCTGCCGCTGAATCTCACACTGCTTGAGATAGAGATCGACGAACACCGCGACTTTCGATCTGAGGACGTCGGGATTGAAGGGCTTGAAGACGTAGTCAACAGCGCCCATCGAATATCCCTTGAATACGTACGAATCTTCCTTGCTGATCGCACTCAGGAAGATGATCGGAATCGTCCGCGACCTCTCACGTGACTTGATGATCTCAGCCACCTCGAACCCATTCATGCCGGGCATCTGCACATCGAGCAGTATGGCGGCAAACTCTGTCGCGAGAACGTGCTTGAGCGCTTCCGGGCCCGAAGTAGCACGCACGAGGTTCTGTCCCAGAGGTTCGAGGATCGCCTCCAGAGCGAGGAGGTTCTCGGGCCTGTCGTCGACGAGGAGCAGGTTGACGTGTTGATCGTTCATACGGCTCTCCTTACCCGCGCGCTCGTAGGCTCCTGACTCAGCTCCAGCAATCTCGGAGCCAGACGCTCGAGTGGCAGAACTTCCGCGCTCGGCACTGCCTTGATCGCCGCGGAGGGCATGATCGGAATCTCGGCGGTCTTCGGGTCCTGCACCAGCGCTTTTCCACCACGAGCCGCGATCTGAGCGAGACCACGCGATCCGTCCTCGTTCGCGCCCGTCAGCACTACCCCGATTGTCGCTGACAGGTAAGTGTCAGCAGCGGATGCGAACATGACATCGATGGACGGCCGGCTGAATCGCACTGGCTCCTCGATGCTCAGAGATAAATAGCCCTGTTCTATCAGCACGTGATAGTTGGCGGGCGCGACGTAAACAACTCCCGGCGTGAGCGACACCTTGTCCTCAGCCTCGCATACCTGGAGCGGCGTGGCATCCTGGAGCAGCTCACCGAGCAAGCCCTCGGAGTCCTTACCACGGTGCTGCACCAGAACGACCGGAAGGCGGAAATCCGCAGGCAGTCCGGCCAACAGCTTGGTGAGGGCGGCCAGGCCGCCCCAGGAAGTTCCCATCGCGACAATCGAGTACGACATCTATCGAACCTTCCGGAAGATTTTTTCCGGCGGCGCAATCTGCTGATAACAATCCTCGTGCGCCATGAACCTCAGTGTTTCCTTGCTGCCGAGGACGAGCACGCCGAACATGGCGAGGCTGTCGTAAAACAGGCCATGAACTTTCGACTGCAGCGTCTTATCGAAGTAGATGAGAACGTTTCGGCACAGAATTACGTTGAACTCGCTGAACGAGCGATCCGTCACGAGGTTGTGCTGCGAGAACACCACGTTCTTCGTCAGTGATTGATCGAAGAGCGCTCCGCCGTACTTAGCGGTGTAATACTCCGAGAACGATCTTTTGCCGCCGGCGCGGATGTAGTTCTCGGTGTACTCCTGCATCCTCTCCAGGGGAAAGATTCCAGCTTTTGCTCTCTGGAGCACCACCTCGTTGATGTCCGTGGCGTAAATGCGCGCGCGCTCGTAGAGACCTTCTTCGCGGAGGAGGATGGCCATCGAGTAGACTTCTTCTCCCGTCGAACACCCGGCGTGCCAGATCCGGATGAATGGGTACGTGCGAAGGAGTGGAACGACGTGCTCGCGGAAGGTCTGATAGAACCCCGGATCGCGGAACATCGCAGTCACGTTGATGGAGAGATCGAGCAACAGCTTCTCCATCATCTCGGGCTCGTGCAGCACCTTCTCCTGTAACGCGCTCACACTGGACAGTCCCTCTTCCTCGATGCGCTTCCACAGGCGCCGGCGAATCGATGCGTACGCGTAGGAGCGAAAATCAAAGCCGTAGTGACGGAAGATTCCCTCCAGCAG
This sequence comes from bacterium, assembly GCA_902812375.1. Classification (GTDB taxonomy): domain Bacteria; phylum Gemmatimonadota; class Gemmatimonadetes; order Gemmatimonadales; family Gemmatimonadaceae; genus UBA4720. The sequence goes on from CADDZN010000006.1 coordinate 14,248, forward strand.
CAGCTCGATCTCGATTCTTTCGAGATCGGGCTTGAACGACTGCCCGTCGAGATCGCCGCCCGTTCCGGGTCCCGCCGCTATCGGTACAGCCACACGCGCAACAGTGACAGAAGCTGGTCGGTGTCAACGGGCTTCGTGATATAATCTGAAGCGCCGGCCGCAATGCACTTCTCACGATCGCCCTTCATGGCCTTTGCCGTCAGCGCGATTATCGGCAGTGATTTGAACTGATCCATCGCGCGGATTGCCCTGGTCGTTTCATAGCCATCCATCTCGGGCATCATGACATCCATGAGCACGACATCGACGTCGGGATCCTTTCTCAGTTGCTCGAGCGCCTGCTTGCCATTTTCGGCGAAGCGGACCGTCATGCCGTGATCCTCGAGCATGCTGGTGAGCGAGAAGATGTTCCGGACATCATCGTCCACCACCAGCACTTTCTTCCCGGTCACCACCGAGTCGGCATCGTGCAGATGCTCCAGCATCTTTCGCTTCTGCTCCGGAAGCTTTGCTTCCACCCGGTGCAGGAACAGCGCTGTCTCATCGAGAAGTCGCTCGGGTGATTTCACATCCTTGAGGATGATCGTCTCAGCGTACTTCTTGATCCGCGTCTCTTCCTCCGGCGTGAGATCCTTGCCGGTGTAAATGATGATCGGAAGATCGTGATTGTCGGGATCCGACTTCACCTTCTCGAGCATGTCGAACCCGTTCATGTCGCCGGCATGCAGCCCCAGATCGAGCACCATGCAATCGAAGTGCTTCTCGTGCAGCTTGTTTATTGCTTCCTCGGCCGACTCGACCGCCGTGATATCGACATCGTCGTGGGCGATCAATTCGACGATACTCTGGCGCTGCGCCTCGTTGTCCTCTACGACGAGCAGTCGCTTCGGAACTGTATCGATGAAGTTGGATATCCTGGCGAACGCGGCATCGAGAGCTTCCTTGCTGACCGGCTTCTCGAGATACGCGATCGCGCCCGCCTTGAGGCCTTCGCGCTTTTGTTCGACTCCGGAAATAATGTGCACCGGCACGTGCCGCGTTTCCGGATCTCGCTTGAGGCGGTCGAGCACCTCGAGACCGTTCATCCCGGGCATGTCGATGTCGAGTGTTATCGCATCCGGCCGAACTTCGCGCGCGGCTGCGAGTCCCGCTTCTCCGTCGAGCTCCACGACGCCCTTGTAGCCTTTGTCGCGCGCCATATCGAGGAGAACCTTCGCGAAGTTCTGGTCGTTCTCCACGATCAGCACCGTCCGATCTCCTTCCTCGATATGATCGCGGTCATCGTCGATGACAGTCTGCGGTACGGCCCTTCGCTCCGGGCGATACTGTAGCGCGTTTCCAGCCGGCCTGCGACGCTGCTCGCGACGCGGCGCGCGTGCGGGCGCGGCTGCGCTGCGTGGCAACTCCTGTGGCGCCGCGGGCGAATTACTTCCGGCCCACGCCTGCGTGCTCGGTGACATGAAATCGTTCGTGTCGATCCTGTCGCGGTCAGGTCCGTCCTGCCGAGGAGTGTAGCGCGCTGGCAGGAACAGCGTAAAGGTACTTCCCTGGCCTTCCGTGCTCTCGACACGAATCTCGCCGCCAAGCAAGCGCGCGATCTCACGACTGATCGAGAGACCAAGACCGGTGCCGCCGTATTTCCGGCTCGTAGTGCCGTCCGCCTGCTGGAATGCCTCGAAGATGAGCCGCTGCTTGTCTTTGGGTATCCCGATCCCTGTGTCCGATACGGCGAATGCAATGACGTCCGTAGCAGCGTCGAGTGCTGGATTCTGGAACCGTCTTCCCTTTTCTGCCCGACGCATCGTGAGAGTTACGCCACCTTCCTGAGTGAACTTGAACGCGTTCGACAACAGGTTCTTCAACACCTGCTGAAGCCGTCCGCCATCCGTGTAGATGGATTGCGGCAGGTCCGCGTTCATCTCGACGTTGAACTTCAACCCCTTCTGATCGGCGACCGCCTGGAAGCTGCGCTCCACGAAGTCCTTTACTTCCTGAATCTGAACTTCCGTCGGATTCACATCCATCTTCCCAGCCTCGACCTTGGAGAGGTCGAGCACGTCGTTGATGAGATTGAGCAGGTCGCTGCCTGAAGTGAGGATCGTTTGCGCGAACTCCACCTGCTTCGGCGTAAGATTGCCTTCCTTGTTCTCCGTCAGTAGCCGCGCGAGGATGAGCAGGCTGTTGAGCGGAGTGCGCAGCTCGTGCGACATATTCGCCAGGAACTCCGACTTGTATTTCGAGCTGAGCGCGAGCTGCTCGGCCTTCTCCTCGAGAGCGAGTCGTGCCGCTTCCACTTCCTCGTTCTTCGACTCGACTTTCCGATTCTGCTCCGCCAGGAGAGATGCTTTCTCCTCGAGCTCCTCGTTGACCTGCTGCAGCTCTTCCTGCTGATCCTTGAGCAGCTCCTCGGAAGTGCGCAGCGTCGTCGCCTGCGCCTCGAGCTCGGCGTTCGATCTCTTGAGCTCTTCCTGTTGCTTGCGCAGCTCCTCGGATTGCGATTGCAGCTCCAGAGTCAGGCTCTGCGACTGCTCGAGTAGCTCCGCGGTTCTCATATTCGCCGAGATCATGTTGATCACGACGCCTACGGTCTCCGCCAATTGATCGAGGAATAGCTGGTGGATCTGACTGAATGGGAGGAACGAGGCAAGCTCGATAACTGCCTTGACCTCTCCCTCGAACAGCACTGGCAGCACAAGAATGTTGCGCGGCGGCGCTTCACCGAGACCGGACGATATGCGGATGTAGTCATCGGGGACGTTGGTGAGGAGAATCGGCTTCTTCTCCAGTGCCGCCTGGCCGACCAGCCCTTCGCCGAGGTAGAACCGGCTTCCCAGATGCTTCCGCTCCTTGAAGGCATAGCTCGCAATGAGCTTGAGTACCGGCGTGTTGTTCTCATCCTCCATGATGTAGAACGCGCCATGATGCGCGGAGACCAGAGGCGTCAGCTCCGACATAATGAGCTTCGACACCGACTCGAGGTCCTTCTGGCCCTGCATCATCCGCGAGAATTTCGCGAGGTTGGTCTTCAACCAGTCCTGCTCGGTGTTCTTCTCGGTAGTGGTCTTCAGATTCGCGATCATCTGGTTCAGGTTGTTCTTGAGCTCGTCGAGCTCGCCCTGCGCCTCGACTGCGATCTGTCTGCTCAGATCACCACGCGTCACCGCAGTCGCAACATCGGCGATCGCCCGCACCTGCACGGTGAGGCTGTTCGCCATCGCGTTCACGTTGTCCGTGAGTGCGCGCCACGTTCCAGCCGCGCCCGGCACTTCCGCCTGACCGCCTAGTTTTCCTTCAGTACCTACTTCTTTCGCGACGCGAGTCACTTCGTCAGCGAATACTCGCAGCGAATCCACCATCGCGTTGACGGTGTTCTTGAGCTCGAGAATCTCACCCCGCACTTCGACAGTGATCTTCTGTGAGAGATCGCCTCGCGCAACCGCCGTCGTAACCAGTGCAATGTTTCTGATCTGGCTCGTCAGCGATCGCGCCATCGCGTTCACGTTGTCGGTGAGGTCCTTCCACGTCCCGCCGACGCCCGGCACTTCTGCCTGGCCGCCCAGTCGTCCCTCGGTTCCCACTTCCTTTGCGACGCGCGTCACTTCCGACGCGAAGGTGCTTAGCTGATCGACCATGGTGTTGATCGTGTTCTTCAGCTCGAGGATCTCACCCTTCACATCAACGGTCATCTTCCGCGAGAGGTCTCCCTTCGCGACAGCCGTAGTGACGTCGGCGATGTTTCTCACCTGGCCGGTAAGATTCGACGCCATGAAATTCACATTGTCGGTGAGGTCCTTCCACGTGCCGGCAACACCGGGCACGTTAGCCTGGCCGCCGAGTCGTCCTTCCGTGCCCACCTCGCGAGCGACGCGCGTGACTTCGCCGGCGAACACGCTCAAGCTGTCGACCATCGTGTTGATGGTTTGCTTGAGCTCGAGGATCTCGCCTTTCACGTCGACGGTGATCTTGCGCGAGAGATCCCCTTTCGCAACCGCCGTAGTGACGTCGGCGATGTTCCTGATTTGACCCGTAAGGTTCGAAGCCATCGCGTTGACGTTGTCAGTGAGATCCTTCCACGTTCCGCCAACACCAGGCACCACAGCCTGACCACCCAGCTTTCCTTCCGTTCCTACTTCTTTCGCCACGCGGGTTACTTCGGATGCGAACGCACTGAGCTGATCGACCATCGTGTTGATGGTGTCTTTCAGCTCCGCCGTCTCACCCTTTGCCTCGACGGTGATCTTCTGAGAGAGATCACCGCGAGCGACGGCCGTAGTCACTGCGGCAATGTTTCTTACCTGACCGGTGAGATTTCCAGCGAGCGTATTCACGTTGTCGGTCAGGTCCTTCCACGTACCAGCGACGCCGGGCACATTCGCCTGACCACCGAGCTTCCCTTCGGTACCGACCTCACGCGCTACACGCGTGACTTCCGCCGCGAATCCACTGAGCTGATCGACCATGATGTTGATCGTGTTTTTGAGCTCGAGGATTTCGCCCTTCGCTTCGGCCGTGATCTTCCGCGACAGGTCACCTTTCGCCACCGCCGTCGTTACGTCGGCAATGTTTCGGACCTGACCGGTGAGATTGGACGCCATGAAGTTCACGTTGTCGGTGAGATCCTTCCACGTGCCGGCAACTCCCGGCACTTCCGCCTGGCCACCGAGCTTTCCTTCGGTACCTACTTCCTTTGCGACGCGCGTTACTTCAGATGCGAACGCGCTCAACTGATCGACCATTGTATTGATCGTGTTCTTGAGCTCGAGGATTTCGCCCTTGACGTCGACCGTGATCTTGCGCGACAGATCACCCTTCGCGACGGCTGTGGTTACGTCCGCAATGTTTCGGATCTGACCAGTAAGACTCGACGCCATCGCGTTCACGTTGTCCGTGAGATCCTTCCACGTTCCACCGACGCCCGGCACTGCGGCTTGTCCCCCAAGCCGCCCTTCAGTTCCGACTTCGCGCGCAACACGAGTTACTTCCGACGCGAAAGTGCTCAATTGGTCGACCATCGTGTTGATCGTGTTCTTGAGTTGCGCGGTCTCGCCCTTCGCCTCGACGGTGATCTTCTGGGATAGGTCTCCCTTTGCCACCGCAGTGGTAACCGCTGCGATGTTTCGCACCTGACTCGTGAGATTTCCCGCGAGGGTATTCACGTTATCGGTCAGGTCCTTCCACGTCCCGCCGACGCCCGGCACTTCTGCCTGGCCGCCCAACATTCCTTCCGTTCCCACCTCACGCGCGACACGCGTGACCTCGGATGCGAATGCACTGAGCTGATCGACCATCGTATTGATCGTGTTTTTCAGCTCGAGGATCTCGCCGCGTGCATCCGCCGTGATCTTGCGCGAGAGATCTCCGCGCGCGACTGCGGTGGTCACGTCCGCGATGTTTCTCACCTGGCCGGTAAGGTTCGAGGCCATGAAGTTCACGTTGTCGGTGAGGTCCTTCCACGTGCCGGCAACCTGCGGAACCTGCGCCTGTCCACCGAGCCGCCCTTCCGTCCCCACCTCGCGCGCAACTCGCGTTACTTCCTCGGCGAACGTACTCAGTTGATCGACCATCGTGTTGACGGTGTTTTTGAGCTCGAGGATCTCTCCCTTCACGTCGACGGTGATCTTGCGCGAGAGATCTCCTTTGGCAACCGCCGTGGTGACGTCAGCAATGTTTCTGATCTGGCCCGTGAGGTTCGAGGCCATCGCGTTCACGTTATCGGTGAGATCCTTCCACGTTCCACCGACGCCCGACACCTGCGCCTGCCCGCCAAGCTTGCCCTCGGTGCCCACCTCTTTCGCGACGCGCGTTACTTCCGAAGCAAATGCGCTGAGCTGATCGACCATCGTGTTGATCGTGTTTTTCAGCTCCAGCGTTTCGCCTCGCGCTTCGACCGTGATTTTCTGTGACAGGTCGCCCTTTGCAACGGCCGTCGTGACTGCGGCAATGTTCCTTACCTGGCTCGTAAGATTTCCGGCCAGAGTATTCACGTTGTCGGTCAGATCCTTCCACGTGCCGGCAACTCCCGGAACTTCTGCCTGGCCACCGAGTTTGCCCTCGGTGCCAACCTCTCGCGCGACGCGAGTGACTTCGTCGGCGAAGGCGCCGAGCTGGTCGACCATCGTGTTGACGGTGGTCGCGATTCTGAGAAACTCTCCCTGTACGGATTTGCCGTCGATCTCGAGCACCATCTTCTGGTTCAGATCGCCATCGGCAACCGCGCCGAGCACGCGGGCAATTTCAGTGGTCGGCGAGGCGAGATCGGTGATGAGGGTGTTGACTGATTCGACCGTCGAGCGCCAGCCGCCGGTTACAGATCCGATCGAAGCCCGGTCGTTCATCTGACCCTGCCGCCCGATCGTCGTGCTGACCCGCTTCATCTCATCACACAACCGGGTGTTGAGCTTCGCGATGCCGTTGAACTCATCGGCGATCTCCGCGAGAAGTGGATCGTCTGATACCGGGAGGCGGACGTTGAAGTCACCCTCCCTGAAGTCGCGCATCGCGGTAAGCAGGCGGCGGAGGTCGCTTTCGCGGATCTTGCCATCCGGGGCAAGTACATCTACCCGCCTCCCATCCGCTCTATGTCCGTTGCCGTTACGCTTTCCGTTCCGTCCCTTGGCGCCATCGCGGCCATTTTTCCGCCGACTCGGGGTAGCGCCGGGCGAGCGGGCCGAGGACTGCTCGGAGCCCGTCTCTTTGATTTCCATTTCGTCGCCGATCTCCACGACTTTTACTCCTTGAGGTGACTGCCTGACCGCGCTGCGGCGGTTTTCACGAAGGCGTTCCCGGGGCGAAAGCGCCCACTGGGAAAGTTATTTCCTGTTCAAAAGTGGGACCGTTTTCCGACGGTCGGTGACCGGGAGTTCTTAGCCGGACGAAGGGATGACTTCGACCGAATCCCCGGTGTGAATTTCCCCCCCAGCCAGAACCCTGGCGTTCACTCGGCTCCATCCGGGGTGGATGTTCTGAGAGATCCGCGCAAATCGCCCGTCGATGAAGGACTCCCTGATTGTCTTGCATGGGGTAGTGAACGAGGCGACTTCGAGCAGTACCTCGTCGCCGACCCTGAGCCTCGCACCGGGGACAACGAGCTCCCAATCTACTCCCTGGACGGTGACGTTTTCACCGGCTGTTCCAATATCGATAGAGTGGCCTTCCCGCTGAAGAGCGCGAATCGTTTCCAGCGAATACAAGCAAACCGCCTTCTCCGGTCCGCCATGATGTTTTCGGTCGTTGTGCGCGTCCCCTTCGAGCCCTGATAGGGACACTTTGGCGGCAGTAACGCGCCTTTTGGGGACTCCACCGTCCGACACATTTATCGAAACTACTGAGCCCGTTCGATTAGCTTCTAACTCCACGCCCGATTCACTCAAGTATCTACACCTCTTGCAGCGCCAGCGATCCTTCGTTGCCCAACTTGCTTCCCGGTCTTGTCACTCACAAAAAATGCGACCGGAATCCCACCGTTGGATGTGCTAAATCTAGGCACCAGCGCCAGCTTACTGTGATGGACCAATCCGGAATCTGACGTAAGAACTCCGAGCCTCCAGCGTGGGCTCGCCTTGATCGCTGACCCGAGCGTGGCATAGAGGTCTCGCAAGTCCCCACTGCCGCCAACCCGTATCCCGTAGGGCGGATTGGTAAGGATCCAGCCAGAGTCGTTCGCTTGCGCGTCGCCGCCAGTATCTGAGTCGGGGTTCGAAGTGTCTCCGCGTTGCCGGACGACGCCGAGCGACCTCGAGAGAGCACCCACCGTGAAGCCGACGTCGCCAGCCACGCCTGCCCGCTTGGCGTTTCGCGTCGCCGCTCCAATCGCGCCCTCGTCCCGATCGGCGCCAAGAATTTCCCCGGAGAGGCTCGCGACCGAGGCTTGTGCGCGGTCGAGCAGCTCATTCCACTCCGATCTGTCGAACCCGGGCCAATCCATGAACTGAAAGCTTCGCCTCAACCCTGGCGCAATTTTTCGCGCGATCATTGCCGCTTCGATCGGAATCGTTCCGGAGCCACACATCGGGTCGAGCAACGGCGATCGGCCCCTCCACCCGCTCGCGAGAACCATTGCCGCGGCGATCGTTTCGCGGAGCGGCGCCTTCGCGACCTCCCGCCGATACCCGCGTCGGTGCAGCAGCTCGCCGGAGCTGTCCGCGCTGATCTCGCACTCATCGTGAAAGATTCGGACGATAAAAAGCTGCGACCGACTCTCCGACACATCCTCTTCGGCTGCGTCATCGTCGGAGTGAGAGTCCACAACGGTCACCGCGCGCGACATCGACGCCCCGATTGCCGCCAGCACTCGTTCAGCTACGGCATCTGAATGATACAGTTTTGATTTCCGGCAAGTGACCCGCAGACGCACTGAATCCGTCGCGGAAAGGAATCTGCTCCAGGGCAGCTTCCTTGCTCGACGCTCCAGCTCGAAGAAAGTGCTCGCGTGGAATCGGCCGAGCCTCACCGTTATCCGGCTGGCTGTACGGAGCCAGAGGTTTGCCTCGTAAAGGCGGCCGAGCTCGCCCGTGAACGCCACTCCCCCGATCTCCTGTTTCGGGCGAACGCCAAGGGCTTTGAGCTCGCCCGCGACGATCGATTCCAGTCCCGGCGCCGTCGACGCGAAAATCTCCAAGCTGGAAGAGGCAGGATCGTACATCTGAAAAATGACGTTATGTCGCGAGCTTCCTCAGGGTAAGTGGGGTAAAGACAAACATCGTAGGAATAGTTTGTGCCTGTACCGAATAAGGTGCCAAAACGAATCAGTAAAGACGCAGCCCGTAAGCTGTTGACGGAGCGCTTTGGTCATAAGGATTTCCGGCCTGGTCAGTGGGAGCCGATCAATGCCGTGCTCGGTGGCAAGGATGCGCTCGTCGTCATGCCGACTGGGAGTGGGAAATCGCTGATCTACCAGCTCCCGGCTGTCGTTCTTCCTGGCCTCACCATCGTAGTGAGCCCGCTTATCGCCCTGATGAAGGACCAGCACGACAAGCTCTCCGCTCAGGGCGTGAGCTCGGTCGCAATGCACTCGCATCTCTCGACGTCAGAGACGCGTGAGGCCCACCGTCAAATCGCGGAGGGCGAAGGCGAAATTCTTTATCTCACGCCTGAGCGTTTCAAGGATCGCGCATTCTTCGCGCACCTGCTCTCGCGGCCAATCAGCATGTTCGTCGTAGACGAGGCTCACTGCGTGAGTCAATGGGGTCACGACTTCCGTCCCGATTATCTGTCGCTCGGAGGAATCGCCAAGCGTCTGGGCCGTCCGCCGGTTCTCGCGCTCACAGCAACCGCGACCGCGCACGTTCAGAAGGACATCGTGCGCCAACTCGGTATGGTCGATCCGCACATCACTATCACTGGATTCGCGCGGCCCAACCTGCGGTTCGAGGTCGTTCGCACGGTGAATGATCCGCTAAAGGACACCATACTTCGACACGCGCTGCGCGAGCTGGAGGGATCGGGCGTCATCTACGTCGCGACGGTAAAGGAAGCGGAGCGAATCCACGACATGCTGGCCGAGGAGTTCAAGGTTGGACTGTATCACGGGAAGCGGCCCGCGGCGGACCGGAAGGACGTTCAGGATCGTTTCATGGCTGGGAAGCTCAAGGCCATCATCGCAACGAATGCGTTCGGGCTTGGCATCGACAAGCAGGATCTCCGCTTCGTTATTCACTATCACTTCCCCGGCTCCATCGAGGCCTACTATCAGGAAGCCGGCAGAGCGGGCCGCGATGGACAGCCCGCAGTTTGTCGAGTCCTCTACCGCGTAGAGG
>CADDZN010000007.1 GCA_902812375.1 bacterium
GAGCGGCGGGCCTGCTCCGTCATGTGCGCGGAATCGTTTTTGGTCAGCTTTCTCTCGATCGCTCCGAGGAGGACGAGTTCGAGGATTTCCTGCTCGATCTCGTGTCCGATCTCGATGTGCCAATCCTGATGGATTTTCCCGCCGGCCATGAGAATCCAAATCTCACGCTCCCCTTCGGAACGGAGATGGAGCTGGTTACTGACGACGTGACGGGCTGGCTCTCGTATCGTGACAATGCGCTCGCGCCACTGGATGAGCGGCCAAGGCTAAGCCTCGTCTGAATATCTCAGCACGGTGCTTCGAGAGTCGATCTTACAGTGCGCCCGCCGCGATCGCAGCGTCGATCGCAATGCACCATACATGAAGCAGCATCAGATGCACTTCCTGGACGTATGCTCCAACATCGCTTGGCACCGACAGCACATAATCAGCGCCGCCACTCGCAAGCCCGGCGCGACCACATAGAGCAATCGTTGTCGCGCCGCGAGCTCTCGCGGCTTTGAGCCCGCGCAGGACGTTCTGCGATCGACCGCTTGTCGTAATCCCAATCACCGCGTCACCACGCACCGCCAGCCCTTCGATCTGGCGCTCGAATAACGCGTCGTAACCGAAGTCGTTGGCGATGCAGGTTAGCACTCCAGTGTCTCCCACCAGCGAAATAGCCGGAAGTGCGCGTCGCGTTTCCTTGAACCGTCCGATGAGCTCCTCGACGAGGTGGCTTGCCTGGGTAGCGCTCCCGCCGTTTCCAAAGGCAAGAACTTTTCCGCCGCTTCCAAGTGTTGCGATGAGGGCTTGAGCCACTCCGTCCGAGACAGCTTGCAAAGGAGCGATGCAATCTTCTACGGCTTTCTGATGACCGCGGAAATGATCCGCGAAGTGCGGTGAGGTCATGCGCGGATTATACGGCGGCGCCTACTCGACGCCAGTGCCCGGATCACGAGCGTCCGCGACGTCGCCGAGAGTGTGATCGTTCCCCGCGCCCGTGGCGCTGCCTGTCGCCGCCGTGGCGATTCCGACTTCCTTCGTGTCGGTGCCGCCGGAAATTCCTGGCGATCTCCCTGACTTCTCTCTCCGCGGCGGATAGCATCGCACGATCTTCCGCGGTCTCCTCTACTTCGTCCGGCGACCACGGCTGCGCGAGACGCTCCTGCAAATCTTCGAGTGTGTCGGCGCGCACCGCACCGCGCTGCCCGCGCAGAACGACAAATCTCACCGGTCGGTCGAGCTGTGGGATTTCTTCCTCACTAAGCGAGCGCGCGATTTTCTCGGGGAGTCGTAATCTCGCCACTCCCACGCGATTGCCGCCCTGATCTTCGACATCGTAGTCGATCTCTACCTCGCGGTCCCTGATGACTACCTGGTTCGGGAGTCGGCTAAGTCGATCTCTCACTTGCCGCGGGACGAACGCCTCGCGATCGACATTCAGACGCGCGGACTTGAACTCATCGAGTGAATTGACATCCTGAAGCTGCGCTTCGTATAGGCCTGTCAGCTCCGCGAGACCAAGGCGCGAGGTCTCCCCGCCGGAGCGTTTATAAGCCTCGCGAATCTCCTCGATGACTTCGCGATTTTTTCTCACCGCGACGTGACGCGCTTCTCCACGCGCCAGCGCTCCGGCCAGGATATGGCGCGCTTCGGCCGCGATGTCTGGAGGAAACTCTTCTACGGTCTCGAGCTCGCTCTCGAGCTCGAAGCCGAAGTACTCCAGCTTTCGCTTCAGCATCAACGGCCCGTGCTTCCGGCGCGGATCATATATCAGCTCCGGCTTACTGCGCGTCGCGTAACGCCTGACCAGCTCCATGGGAATCTGCGTTCCCTCTATCGCCGCCCGCGGAATCCCCGACCGGTCAGCAAAGTATCTAAGCGATCCGGCGATGGCGCCCCAGCTTCCGCACACGCTCGTCTTCGAGACGCGCGCCTCCATTCCGTCGGCGGTGCGCTCGTCGATCACCAGGTCGAAGGGCATATACTGAGCGAGGAGATCGGTAAATTTTCTATAGATGTGATCACGCGCGTTTACCATTCTCGCTGGGAGCTCGAGGCCGAGACTCCGGTAAATGCTCGCCGACGCGAGAGCGGCATCCTCGATGGCTTTTACCAGCACGCCCCTTCGCTCCGCCCAGCGCTCGATACTCTCGTCGAACAAGTGGCGCGGCAAACCGTAGACTTCACCGATGTAGCCGCAGTGGGTAAATGCCTCCGCGTAAAGATTGTACGCGGTGAGGTTATCACTCCCGGGCACAGTCACGCCTGAGAGATCGCGTTCCTCGCGCGTCATCCGATGCAGCGACTCTATCGAGCTCATGACGGCGAGATATGGCACGAGCTCATCGTCCGCGTTCACGAGCAGCTCCGCCCACGGCCTGTCAACCGGCATCGCTTCGACAGCCTTTCCATATCGCGAAAGCCTTCCATTCTCAATAATTCCGCGCTGCTCCAGCAGTTGAACCGCTTTGCGATACGCAACGCGATCCAGTGGCACCGGGAGGTCCAACTGATCCGCGGCGACGCCGAGATCCGCGCAAGTCATCGCGACGCGCTCGGAATCACCAGCAAGTTGAAACTCCGGCGCGGTCGGCCGGAGCGCTGCGAATTGGATGTCCCGATCGGAGAGGATAAACACTCTCCCTCCAGCCACGCGCCCGTGCACGCGCCCCGCCATCTGCAGGATCTCATTCGCGCCCAGGTGCATCTTCGTTAGAACGTTTTTCCCGCGCTCGATGATATTCCCAAAGCGCGTGTCGTCGATAACGACGGTGTCGAGACCCTGAACGTTCAACGCGCTTTGTCCCGCTGCTGTCATTGCGAGGAAATAAGGCTTCGCTTCTTCCCCTTCCAGAAAGGGGCGAATGACGCGGATCGGCTCGCCACCATGGTAGAACGCGCTGTTGATCCTCGGGAATCGTTCCGCGACGAGCTCCGCCGCCTCCTCTACTCCCGCGCGCGTCGGCAAAAACATCCCGACCCCTCGCCTCTCCTTCACCACCTGCTGAAGAAACCGGTCATCCAGAAAGGACAACGGATCCTTGCGCACGATCTTCACGTCCGCTGCTTTCGATGGATCAAACGCGGAGCTCTCGAGTACTTCCGCCGCGTTCAGGTAGCGCGCATAAAATGTCGGATCGACTGTTGCCGAGAGCCATATGAAGCGACAGCCGACTCTCTTTCCCAGCGCCAGGCATAGCTCGAGCTCGGCCGAGGTCTGGTGGATCTCGTCGACGACGAGCGTGTCGGTTGGCAGGATGTCGCCGTCCTGAAACCACCGGCGCGCGATTCCTGTCGTCACTACGATGACGTTCCAGGTCGGCGTTTCCGGCGTGGCTTCACGTTCGCGGTTGACTACGCCAACGCGGAGCGTATCCGTCCGCAGAATCGTTTCGGCGATTGGGCGGATCGACAGTGTTTTACCGGTTCCAGTGCCAGCTACGATTCCGAAGCCCTTTCCGGCAGCGGCGAGCTTCAGAATCTCCGGGCCGTGCTGTTCTTCCAGGATCGTGGGAATTCTCAGCCCCAGAGCGAGCTCGATCGTCTCGCATGCGGCGCGTGTGGGCGCGATGACGATGAGGCGCCCAGTTGAAGGCTCGGCCGCGACAAACGCTTCATGGTCAGGTGGGAGGTATCTGTCAATTACGTTGCGCGGCATCGTCTCTGGAAAGTGCATGGATCGCACCGGATGCGAAACGGCCCCGAGGAGATCCCCAGGGCCGTTTCGTTCAGTGAGTGCCGCGGTGTTAGCCTCGATCGTGTCCCTTGCCGTGACCATTGCCACGGCCCCTGCCTTCATCACGATCATCATTGTCGCCGTTATCTCGGCTATTGTATCGCCCGCGGTCTAAAGTACGCTCTGCTTTCCGATCTTCCTTTTCCTGCTTCCTTAAGGCTTTTTCACGAGCCTTCTCGGCTTTTCTCCACTGCTTATCACTCGAGCGTACCGGCCGGCTGTTCAGAATCGTGAACGTGCCGTTCGGGTTTCTACGAGCATGCTGGATGATCAGATTGCCCTGGCTATCCCTGACCCGGCGCTCGTAAATCGAGTTGTTGTTCGGCCCGCGACCAACCTGATACCAGGCTCCGTCCTCTCGGCTATACACATCCTCGCAATTCGATCTGGTGCTGGTCCGACCGAAAATGACGTCTCCGACGCTATTGGTGCTCCGTCTATAGGAGCAGTTCGTTTGATTCGGCTGGTAAACCGGAGAACGGGGAAGCGCCTGCGCGCTGGCCGATCCGGCTACGACAGTCCCGGCGAGTGCTAGTGTGACCGCAAATATCTTCATCGCGAAATTCTCCCTTTGATGAGGTCGACGAGTTCGTCCGTCGGGCTCGATTTATCCTTCTGCGATTTGCCTTTCTGACGCTTCGGCGGATCGTCGCCGAACAACACTCTTCCATTGGCTGGCCGATTTCTCACGGCCGATGCACAGTCCGTCGGAGCAGGCTGCTGCCCCGCCGGAACATCATTGATCCAGATCCGGCACATTCCCGCTGGCGGATAGAACGCCGGCGGAACGACCTGCTCGCGACGCGACTGCTGCGTCGTGTTCGGTCGCTGCTTCACTGGCACCGGACGTTGCGCTTCCGCGACTCCCGCCGAAACGACGAGTCCAAACGCCGCGATCACGGCCAGACGAAGGCATGATGCGAATGCGTGACCCCTGAAATGACGAATCATGGCGGTATAGGGTGCAGGAGCGGTGCCAGGTCGTGCCAGTGGCAGTAACCCACTGCCATTCAACGGGTTAGCGCGTTGAAAGCTTCGCACAAAATCGCCAATTGTCCCACGTGGAGGACACCAAATTATACACCTCAGCCGTTATCTGGAGCGGCCTGATTACCGGAGCAAGAGCTAGGAGCTCTTCTCGAGCAGAGCGATTATTTCACCCGGTTTAGCGTGCCGCCCAGTCTTCGATTTTTCGTAGATGGGGGTGCCGTCACGCGCCACTTCGAAACGTCCTCCTTTCGACGGAATGAGCTCGATGGTCGCAACAGGAAACCGCTCGCGAATCTCGGCCGCCAAACTGGCGGCCCGCGGCTCGTAGTTTCAAACTGTGCAGTACTCGATCGTGATTTTCATGGAATCGTCCGTGCCCGCTGTTATTGAGAAGGGGGCGCGTACTGTTGAATGAGCTGACGCGCCTCCGGGGTGTCGATAATTTTCAGGGCGGCGAGGGCCGGTCTTCGGATTACATCTTCCCATTCTTCCGGAGCCATCATCTGCTTGGCCAGAGGAATCGCGGCGTTTCTCTCGAGGCGAAGATCAGCCCCCAGCGCTGCGCCGCGGACAATCAACGATCGATCCGTGCGCGCGAGATTACGTAGACGAGCGATTACGTCGAAAGCCGCCTGACCATTTATCGGCAGCAGTCCCAACCCAGCCGCGGCGGATTGGCGTACCCGCGCGTCGGGGTCGAAGGTGGCTCTGAGCAGGCCATCTTTGACACCTGACATTGGTTGACTGCCAGCTCGACTGGAATCGCTGCCCCATGCGGCAAGCGCGTCGACAGCTCTCGACCGCACAGCCCAGAACCGATCGTTGCGTGACGACCGAATAAGCGCGTCGAGCGCGACACGATCGGTCGGACGCTGAGCCAGAACATCGACAGCCTCGATCCTTCCCAGCACATCGTCGTCATTTACGAGTTGGTAGCGCATCATCGCGGTGGAGCGGGGGAAATCGGTGATATCGAGGATCCAGTCGCCCTTGTCCCAGCGAATGGAACGCGGAGGCGCCTTGGCGCTTGCTGTCCCTCGGCCAGTTCCATTACGCACCGGAACCGTGAATCGCACGACTCCGCTATCAGTGCGCACCTCGATATCGGAATCGACATCGAAAAAGCCCGTCAGGCTGTCGCGAGGCTGAATCTCGGTCGCGTTGACCGTGACTCGTCCCTCCGCCGGATCATAGCGAGACGACACTCTGAAAACCGGGAAACCCGCGCCGTAAACCCATTGGTCGAAAAATGTTTTGTAGTCTCGGCCCGTGGATTCCTCGAACGCTCTTCTCAAATCGTCCGTGATGACGTTTCCATATGCGTGACTGGTCGTGTAGCGGTTCATCGCCTTCCAGAATGCCGCGTCACCGAGTTGATGGCGCAGCATCTGGAGAATGGTCGCGCCCTTGGGGTAAATGTGCCCGCTGAAAAAGACCTCGATCGGATCATTTACCCACTTACCGTAAACAATCGGCCGCCGCGCACGCCGATCTGCCTCGATGGTCTGCTCGTGGGTACTCAGTCGGTCGATTGCTCCCTCGTCGACACCTTTGTCCTCCTCACGGAATATCTGCTCCATGAAGGTCGCGAAGCCTTCGTTGAGCCAGACGTCGGACCAGCGTCGCGTTGTAAGGAGATCACCGAACCACTGATGTCCGAGCTCGTGGGACATCAGATCGTCAGCGGTGACTTCCGGCACGGCCCAGGCGGGAAGAAGAATTTCCGTATCGTTCTGTGAGGTCGCGGTGACGTTCTCCATGCCACCGTACTGAAATTCCGGGATGACTATCTGGTCGTACTTGTTCCATGGGTACGGTACGCCAGTCTTGCGCGAGAAAACATCGACCGCAGCCGGAGTCTTTCCGAACCCGCGCCACGCGGCCGCGACAGAATCAGGGTACGTCCAATATCCAATCGTCGCCGTGCGCCACGGTTTGTCCTGAAGGACTGTGTAATTGCCAACCACTGTCGTCATCAGGTACGTGGACGCCGGCTTGTCGAGCACCCAATGCCATTCGATGCTATCGCCCACGGTGCGCGATCCCGCCAAGCGCCCATTCGAGAGCGCGCGCTCGCCCTTCGCGGTCCAGATGTAAAACTCCCACGTCGTCTTGTCGTTCGGGAAATCGTAAGTCGGAACCCAGTAGCGGTTGTCTTCCGTTTCACCCTGAGTCCACACGATGTGGCGAGCTGGTCTGAAGTACGCGCCTTTCGTCCGGTTAGCTCCATCGTAATCAAGGGTGATCGATGTCTTTCCTCCCGCGCGGAGCGGCGTGGAAAGGTGCACCACGAGCGTGTGTCCGTCGTAGTCATACTTGAGCGGTGAAGAGCCGGCGGCAACGCGTCTAATTGTCATGTCACCCGCGTCGATCGCGACGTCAGACAACGGCGCCGATCCGCTCAATCCACCTATCTGCAGCGTAGTCGTTCCAACAACGGCGTGCCTCGGCCAGTCGAATCGGATCGTCGTCGATTGATGCTGGAGGTCGTAAGTACGCACTCGTTCGGCGTGCGCCGTACCCGGCGGCTCGGCGCCCCACGTAATCAGCGGCCCCTCCGCGAACGGCGGCACTTTGTCCGGAGAAAGGGTCGTATCCATCTGAAAGGGTGCGTTGACAACCGGGCCAGGCGCGGGTGTTGGAGGAGGCGCCGCGGGTCGGGGAGAGCACGCAATGACAGCCACGTTTGCGGCAACACTCGCTGCGAGAAGGAATTTCATTTTTTGTGGGACGAAATGAGTACATCCGGAATTCCCGGATGGGCGAGATATCGCCAGTCAATCATATGCTATTGGGACAGTTGACACGATGGAACAACGATGCGATGTGGCTTCACCCTCATCGAGCTCGCGGTTACACTCTGCATCCTCAGCATACTCTCGGCCATTGCTGTGCCTGGTGCGGGGAGATTCCTGGACGCGATGCACGTGCGAGGCGCGGTGATCGAGATCGAGTCACTCTTCAGCACCGCCCGACATCTGGCGATAGCTCGCGGCTCCCAAGTCTCCGTGGGAATTGACGGCAATCGCGCGATCATCGTACTGAGCGCGGCCGAGGATACGCTCCGAAAGGCGTACATTGGTGTGGAACACGATGTTCATTTCACTGCAACGCGCGCAGCTATGACTTATTCCGCCACCGGAGTAGGCTATGGGGCCGCGAATCTCAGCGTCGTCGTGCGACGGAACTCGGCCGTCGATACCGTCGTTGTGTCACGGTTGGGTCGGGTGAGGCACTGACGTCGGTCGTGGGCTGCTCAATGTCTTCTTCAGGCGAAACCGCTTCGGCCGTCGTTCCAAAATCGTAACCGGGAACCGAGATACGTGGTATTTGCTGTCCGATGGTGCGCTCGATGGTACGAACCATCGCGATCTCGTCCGGCGCCATGAAGGTGTAAGCGTCTCCGGTTGCTGCTGCGCGCCCCGTGCGGCCAATGCGATGGACGTAGTCTTCCGGCTGCTGCGGGACGTCGTAGTTGATCACGTGAGTAATTCCAAAGACGTCGAGACCGCGCTGCGCGATGTCGGTGGCGACGAGCACCCGGATTTTCCCCGACTTGAAGTCCTCGAGCGCGCGCGTGCGCTCTCCCTGCGATTTGTCGGCGTGCATCGCGGTTGCGGCGATGTCTGCATCCTCGAGATGACGAACGATTTTATCGGCGCCGTGCTTGGTGCGGGTGAAGATAAGCACCGAATCCATGTCGGCCTGTTTCAGTAGCTCGACCAACAGCGTCGTCTTTCGGTCGCGTGGGACTGGATACACGGCGTGTGTAACAGTGCTCACCGCCTCGGAACGGCGGCCGACCTGCACTACTATTGGCTTGCGCAGGTATTTCCGCGCGAGCGCTTCCACTTCAGGCGGCATCGTCGCACTGAATAGCAGCGTCTGGCGGTAAGGCGGAATGTCACCAACGATGCGATTGAGTTGCGGCGCGAAACCCATGTCGAGCATTCGATCGGCCTCATCCAGCACGAGAACTTCGAGATCGTCGAACACGACGTTCTGGCGCTCCATGTGGTCCAGCAATCGTCCGGGAGTCGCGACCACTACATCGACGCCACGCCGCAGCGCTTTGGATTGTGGCTCTATTCCGACACCGCCAAAAATCGGAACCACGCGCAATGTCGTGTGCTTTCCATATTTCCTGAAGCTTTCTTCGACCTGGGCAGCCAGCTCGCGCGTCGGAGTGAGAATGAGAACGCGAACGCGATGGATCGGCTCTCCATGTTCATCCGTAACCGGAGCGCTGATCAGATTGTGGACAATGGGTAGCGTGAACGCCGCGGTTTTGCCGGTACCTGTTTGTGCGAGCGCAATGAGATCTCGACCGGCGAGAGCGAGCGGGATGGCCTGCTGCTGGATTGGAGTTGGGTGGGTGTATCCCGCGTCGCGAACGGCCTGCAGCACTTCGGGCGCGAGGTCAAGTTCGGAAAAAGAGAGCCCCGCGTCGGTCGTCTCTTCAATCATCTATCGAATATACGTTGCTGCACCCGATGCCCGTTGCACCGCGGCTGCCTCAATCGAAAACCGATCGCAACAGTGTGAGGAGAGCCGTGTTTACCTCGTCGGGAGTTTCCTGCGGGATTATGTGCCCGGCATTCACGATCGGCTGCATCGTGATTCTCGGAAGGAGCGGCGCGTACACTTCCATCCCATCGTCGGGTATCAAGTGATCGAGGGTGCCCCATAACCCGATCGCCGGGAGATCTACAGTAGTCGGTCGGCGGTGTCGCGCTGCAAACCAGTCATAGGAGTGGAGCAGCTCCCGCATTGCCATGCCGTACTCCGGAAATTGGGATGGAGCAAAATATTCCTCTACGTCCGCCTCTGTGAACCTGCCCCGTCGCCCGTACACTCGGTGGAGCGCAATCCGTACGAAAGTCCGCGATCTGGCGTGGCGCAGAATTGGATTGAGTAACCGCGGCGTCACGGCACGGTAGAGACTCATGAGTGGGACACCGCTCAACCCCACCGGCGAAAGGAGCGCCAGACAGCGCGCTCGATCCGGGTAGCGAGCGGCAAAGTGATAAATCAATGAGCCACCGAGCGAGTGACCAACGAGCGCCGGCAGGTCGAGCTCGAGCTGGTCGAGGATTTCACGGACGTGCTCGACGAGCGAATCCACCGTATATCCGGTAGGGTCCACCGGTTTGTCAGAAAGCCCGTGACCCTTTAGATCGACAGCAAGGGTTCGGAAACCCGCGTCGGCCACAACCGGGAGATTACGGTTGAACAGGTAGGAGGAGCAGCCCCAACCATGGATGAAGAGCACCGCGGGTGCGGCAGGGTCTCCGCGCTCTACAACACGTATTTTGAGACCGGATCGCAATCGCGGAAAGCTCACGCGATATGTGGGGTCACCAGCAGGAAACATTTCGCCGGGACTGAGCGCATCGCGGCGATGTGGGATCGTCATCCCGTCAGATCAATTCAATTTCTCTGCCTAGCAGCTTGCCGATGAGGCCGATGCGAAACGTGACGTCGGTCCACTTCGATTCAGCGCCGTCACCGTCGTCCAGAGGGAAAGTGGGCCATGCCCATGCGTTTGTTGTTGTCGGGCGATCCGTCCCTTTGTGCGGATGCCACACACCTCCACGATCGCAGTCGTCGACGAAGCGCTCGTACAATTTCATCCATCCATCGTTCCGCCGGAGAAAATTGAGACGGGCCATCGTCTCAAGCCACAACAGCGCGAATGGCACATCGGCTTCGACCGCATTTCGATGGGGAAGAACATCGCCCATAATGAGATGAGGCTGCGGTACCATTTTCTTTCCGAACAACTGGACGGCGTCCTGGCGCGGGAGGGGCTGAGTGATCCAGTCGTAGATGCGTTCGACCGCGGTGAAGTGCTCGTGCCGGAAAATCGGCATGTAGGCGAGCATCGTTAGAGTATAGATGGATGGCGGAGCAGACTCGGGCGCGAGCACGTGCGTGTTGCCCACTCGCATCCAGGGTTTTTCGCCGAGTGGTGAAGTGAGGTACGCGACTGTGCGCTCGAGGATCCTGCGCGCGGCTCCTCTAAGTCGCGGATCATTCTCATATCCGCACTGTGCCAGAGTCGCGGCGGCCGCCTCGCGGAAAATCCCGCGCGTGCGACGAACGAGATCGTCATCGCGCGTCTTGGTACCGAGCTCAAACGTGTACGCTGGATCGTTGTCTTCCGCGAGCAGACGGAACAGCAACCGGCGAGCGAGTAGAAGGGGCGGCGATTCCGGTCCCCAGCCATATTCGAGTAATCTCCGAACGGCGGGAATGGTTCCGATATTCGCGAAGTCACTGCTTTGTTTCGTGGGCAGCGAAAGGATCGAATTGTTCCACATTCCATCCCGAGTCTGCGTTACCGCGAGCTTGATGGCGGGCCGGTGGGAGTACGGAAGCCAGTCTATCTCGCGCGGGCTGATCTCGGGGATGCGAGCGACCTCCGCGAGCGAGCGGTACTTGATGGGTGCCGCCCCGTGTCCGACGAGCCAGCTCACGGGAAAGGTGAGCTGTTCGGAAGCAGGAGCCGATGTCGCGGGGGGTAGTTCGGCGGCAGTCCCGGGTGCGGTCACTGGCGGTGCTCGACGTTGTGGGAACAGGCCTTCCAAGCCGGCGGGCTCATGCGCACCGCCGACAGCGCGGGGAAGAATAGCAGGTTTTCAGGCGGGCGCTAGGGTAATCCCTTAAGCTGTTGCGGTGGAAGAAGTTCGCGCTCTTTTTTGGTAGAACGCCCGCTTTGCGCCTGTTGCCCTATCGCCAACCTTTTCCCTGACTGTGGCGTATAACATCGTGACGCCAGCCGGGCGTCCAATACAATCTCCAGGAGAGAAGGATGAAGGTTATTCGGATTGCGATGCTGGCCGTTGCCCTTTGCGCGATTTCGAGCTCGATCGCGGCGGCTCAGGGTCAGTCGGAGCAGGGCCAGGGCGAGATGCGTCGTGGCGGCGGTGGGTGGCTCCTAAAGGATATCGCGCTCACGGACGCTCAGAAGGCGCAAATCAAGACCATTCGTGACAAGTACGTTCCGCAAATGATGGAGCTCCGCAAGTCAGCCCAGGCTGTTGGTGGCCCTGATGACGCGACCCGTGCCAAGATGATGGACCTCCAGACCAAGCAGACCGCGGAGATCCGCGCGGTCCTTACCGCCGATCAACAGGTGAGTTTCGACAAGAACGTCGCTGAGATGAAGGCACGCATGGACGCTCGCCGGAACGGCAGCAGCTAAAGGTTCAGTCTTTGCGCGGCTCCAGCGCCGCGATCGTATAGTTGCTCTTCGGGTTCCAGAGTATCCAGCTCTGGAACCCGTTGTCGTATCCGGCCTTTTTCTGAGCGCGAATCTGTGGCGCCTTGTAGCGAGGTGGGCCAAGTGTGAAGTCCTGATACCAGGGGATGATTTTCGCCGCGTTCGCAATAGGGGCCGACCTCGCGATCATGTCCTTGAAGGCGTGATCGAGCGTCTCGTAAGGATGCGCGTTGGGGTGCGCGATCTGGTAGCTGTTTCGGGCAAAGTGTGACGGATAGACCATCGGCAGCACGACGTCCACCTGATCTATGAACATCTCCCACCGCTGCCCGATACCCATCTCGGTTGTATCGGTTGCCGTATATCCAAACACGTCGGCCGTAACCCGCATTCCCAGAGGTTTGAGCTCATCGCGAAGGAAGCCGAGCTGCTCGCGAATTACCTGGTCGCGAGTTCGTCCCTTGGCAAGCGGATAAACTGTCTCGTCGACGAGCCGCTTCTCATCCGGAAAGCGCACGTAATCAAACTGCACTTCGCTGAAGCCGAGGTCGTATGCTTCGCGGGCGAGATCGGCGGCGTACTGCCATACCGCGCGCTGGTGAGGATCCAGCCACGGGTTTCCCTTTTTGTCGAGCCAGGGCTTTAGATCTTTCCTTCTCTTGATCGCGAGATCGAGCTTCTTGCGTGCGAGGATCGGATCTTTCGCAACGACGATTCGTGCGATCGGGTAGATGTTGTGTGCGATCATCGTGTCGAGCCGCGCGCGAAGTTTCGCGCTGGAGACGACGTGGCCGTCCGCCGTGTCGGCGCCGATTTCGTGGGCGAGCGGCACGCGGGATCGGTAGAGGACAAAACCTCGATCGTCCTTTACGTCAATTACGAGAGCATTCACCTCGGTTCTGTTTGCGACCGCGATCAGCTCAGGAAACTTTCTCCCGAGCGCCGCCCACCGGCTGACGTAGAGGCCGCGAAGGGTGTCAGGGGTTGGCACGTGAGCGATTGCGCGCGCCGAATCCGTGACCGCCGTCGGGTTCCGTTTGGCTTTGCTGTCCGGGGTTGATGAGGCGCTCTGCGAGTAGGCGTTGCGCGACCAGACTGAGATGAGCGACGTCGAAAGACAGACGACTGTCGCGATGCGGTAGAGCGTCAGAGCGCGTTCAGCTCCGCGTTTGCATCGGAGAGATAACCAATCTCACGAACCACGCTTTGGGCCTGCTGGGTGACCATGGTGAGGCCGGTCGGCTGGGCATTCAGACCACCGCTGCGGAATCGCACCAGCTCGAGTCGCATGGATCGGAGAAGTTGCCGGCAACTATCGAGGCGTTCCTGTGCTTCTCTTTTCTTGCGTTCCACGTCGGCAAGAGCGCGGCGCTGCCTCCTGAGCAACGCGAGCCTTCGTACGCGCTCCTCGCTTGCGCGGTAGTCAAGCGGGTTCGCCTGCGCCTCGAGAGTGGCGATCTCTTTCTCAATGCTCTCGGAAGATTGGCGTCCAGCGCCACGATCCAGGTCGCCGAGGGACAGAGCGAGCTGCTGCACTTTCCGGAAAACAGCATCAGCGGACGCGGCCACCTCGGGAATCTGCTCGCGCTCGTCGGGTGGCATGTTGAGCAATTGTCTATGGATTTCCCGATGGTCGGACTCGGCCTCCCGAATCGCTGATGCATAGCGCGAGTCCTGGTATGGCCCGGGCGGACCCGCTGGTAGCGGGCTCAAGGGCGTGGCGCCAGTCGGGGCGTTGGCTCGTGGGTACGACTGAAAGGGCTGAAGCGATGGCAGCGGGGCGACTGGGGGGAACAGTCCTTGTCCGCGAGCGCGTGCGCGCGCGCGAACCCGCTCGCGCATTCTGTCATCGAATAGCGCTCGGGCGTCGTCGATGGTTTCGGCAGCGACATCGAAGATCAAGCGGTCGCGTGGCTGACGAAACACATCGCGCCAATCGTACCCTGCGGCCCAGAGCTTCGAGTACTTGAACGCCAATGCAACTGTCCAGATCACGGTCAGCGCGATGAAGTCGTGGTTCGAGAATAGCGAGATCGGAACGAGGATCGCGTTCACAGCTATATATGGCGCGAGCTTTCTCCGAAACGACACCACCATTGGCGCGTTCCACTTGCTCATCTCGTCCGCGGTTGGACCAGAGGTCGGGTACGATGTCTGAGTCAGAGGCGCGTAGCGGTCACGTAGCGGCGGCGCTGACTCACGCTCCCGCGTCGATGGCCTCGGATCCAGAGAGGAGGCCGCGGTAGACGCTCTCGTCGCGAGGGTTGGCATTGCTCCGCCGCCGCTGATCGCGACGGAAAATGCCGCTGCGCTAGGGAAGCGATCCGCGGGATCTTTCTCGAGACACATCATCACTGCCCGGGACAGATCCGGCGGCAAGTCCGGCCAGCGCTCGTCGACCGGCACCGGCTTCTCGGACAAGTGCTTCACGAGCATCGACGGTGTGTTGCTCGCCACAAAAGGAGGCTGCCCGCAAAGCATCTGGTATCCGACAACTCCGAGCGAATAGAGATCACTGCGGCCATCGATTGCGCGGTCACCAGCCGACTGTTCGGGCGACATATACGCCGGAGTTCCGATCGCCATGCCCGTGGCCGTGAGGCGGGAATCACCGCTATCAGTGAGAGCGCGCGCGATACCGAAGTCCGTCACCATCGCTCGTCCGGTCTCATCATCGATGATGATGTTGTCCGGCTTGATGTCGCGGTGGATAACATTGCGATTGTGCGCGTATGCGAGAGCATCCGCTACTTCTCGCAGAATGCGTCGCACTTCCACCGGCGCCATCGGTCCGTGCTGCTGCAGGCGAACGCCAAGGTTGTCACCCTTGATGTATGCCATCACGAAGTAGACGAGGTTGTCCTTCTCCTCGACTGTATATATGGGAACGATGTTCGGGTGATTGAGCTGCGCGGCGGTCTCCGCCTCGCGCAGAAATCGCTGACGAATATCCGCGCGAAAGCTTAGCTCGGGAGGGAGAACCTTCACCGCGATTTCGCGCTTCAGCCGTCTGTCGCGCGCGCAATACACGATGCCCATACCGCCACGACCGACCTCGCTCTCTAGCTCATAGTTTGCAGAGAGGATCTGAGCCACATGTGTTCCAAGCTCGTCGGATGGACTAATTGGCATGGGGCCGCGTCGAATCAGCAGTAGTGATGTTGATCTTCATGCCGGGCTGGCGGTAATCCACGAGAGCAAAAGATGCAGTATGTACTGACCGTGGAGTAGTATCTAAATAAGAATCTTGTCTTCGGAATAACAATGGCACAACGTCAGACACTACCTGTTCTCCCCCTCAGGGGAACAGTGATTTTCCCCGGCTTAACTCAGCCCATTGCGGCTGGCCGCCCGTCAACTCTCCGCGCAATCGAATCGGCGCTCAAGAGCGACCGTCTCGTTTTCGCCGTCGCACAGCGCGACAACGCAGAAGAGCCGACAGCCGACATTTTGTACTCGATGGGCGTGATTGCACGCATCGGTCAGATACAGCGCGGTCTGGGCGGAGTACAGCTTCTCCTGCAAGGTGAGCAGCGCGCAACGGCTCTTCAATATTCTACCGCCGACGGATTTCTGAGCGCCGTGATCGTTCCCGCCGAGGAGATGAGCCCTCAAACTGAAAACGATCCTGCATTCACAGCGTTACAGAAAGAGACTCGCGAGCGCGCCGCTGAGCTGGGCGAGCGTCGCGGACTCCCTGAGGAAGTCGTCCATCAGGTTCTCGATTCAGTGACGGAGCCGGGACGTTTCGCGGATCTCGTCGCGGGTTATATCGAGCTTCCGGTGCCGGAAAAACAGGGCCTTCTCGAGACGCTGAGTGTCGAGGAAAGACTGCGTAAAGTCCTGGTACACGTGCAGCGCCAGGTAGGACTGCTCGAAGCACAGGAAGACATCAAATCGCAGGTGCAGGAGGAGCTCGGCGAGCGCCAGCGTGAGATGTATCTGCGCGAGCAGCTCAAGGCGATCCAGAAAGAGTTGGGCGATGACGACTCGAGCAAGGAGATCACCGAGCTGCGCGACAAGCTCTCGAAGCTGGACTTGCCGAAGGAGGCGCGCGCCGAAGTCGAGCGCGAGCTCGGTAGACTCGAGCGCGCGGGCCGCGAGTCAATGGAGGCGCAGGTGATCCGTACGTATCTGGAATGGATCGCCGAGCTCCCGTGGAATATCAGGTCTGATGACCAGCTCGATCTCAAGCACGCGGAAACGGTCCTCGAGGAGGATCACTACGGCCTCAAGGACGTGAAGGACCGTGTCCTGGAGTTTCTCGCCGTGAGGCAGCTCAGGGCGCAGCAACTGGCCGAAGAAGTCGAAAAGACCGGCGAGGTTCCGGCCGCGAAGCTCTTCGCCGATAAGGATGACGCGACGCCTTCGCTCGTGACGGGTGAAGGGCCGGACCGATTGATCACCGATAAATCGGAAGCGAAGTCCCGCGCGATGGCGAAGGGACCAATTCTTCTCTTCATCGGACCGCCCGGTGTCGGCAAGACGTCGATTGCGAAGTCGATCGCGAGATCACTTGGCCGCGAGTACGTGCGTGTTGCCCTTGGCGGCGCGCGGGACGAAGCTGATATCCGAGGCCATCGCCGGACTTATGTTGGCGCGATGCCCGGACGAATCATCCAGGGTCTCAAGCAGGCAGGAACGAAGAACCCGGTGTTCCTGCTCGACGAGGTCGACAAGCTCGGGACGTCATATCAGGGCGATCCATCGAGCGCGCTGCTCGAGGTACTCGACCCGGCGCAGAACGACACCTTCACCGATCACTATCTTGGCGTTCCCTTCGATCTGAGCGAGGTGCTCTTCATCGCCACCGCGAATTTCGTCCAGAACATTCCGGGTCCGCTGCTCGACAGAATGGAGGTCGTCGATTTCGCGGGCTACACCGAAAGGGAGAAGGCCGAGATCGCGAAGAAGTACCTGCTGCCGCGACAACTCGAGGAATCCGGTCTCAACGACAAGAACATCACCTTCACTGATGATGCGATCATGTCGGTGGTCTCGAACTACACTCGCGAGAGTGGAGTGAGACAACTGGAGCGTCAGATAGGCGCAGTCGCGCGCAAGCTTGCCCGGAAAATCGCGGCAAGCGAAAAGGTCGAGCACGTAGTCGATGCCGAGACCGTGCGCGAGCTGCTGGGGAGACCGCGGGTTCATCCGGAGCACGCGCTTCCGGAGAGCGAAGTCGGAATCGCGACGGGGATGTATTACACGCCAATGGGCGGCGACATCATGTTCGTCGAAGCATCGATCCGGCGGTACTACGGAAATCGCGAGGGCGATACTTCCACGCAGGTTGGACCCGGTGGCGCGGTATCGCTGATCCTGACTGGCCAGCTCGGCGACGTCATGAAGGAATCAGCGCGGGCGGCGTTTACCTACGCGACGAACAACGCGGCGAAGCTCGGAATTCCGCGCGATCGACTCGGCGCGATCGAGGCGCACATTCACGTACCGGCGGGAGCAATTCCAAAGGATGGCCCGTCGGCGGGAATCGCGATTGCGACGGCGCTCGTTTCGGAGATGGCGGATAGGCCGGTGCGGCAGGATGTCGCGATGACAGGCGAGATCACGCTCCGCGGACGCGTTCTGCCTATCGGTGGGCTAAAGGAAAAGGTGCTCGGCGCGCACCGCGCCGGAATCAAGGTCATCATCATTCCAAAGGGGAACGAGGCTGACATTGAGGATGTGCCGGAGGAAGTGCGGAACGTTCTCGAGTTCCATCCGGTCGAAACTCTCAGCGAGGTGTTGCGGATCGCGTTGATCCCAGCAGAGCCCGGTGAGCAAGCGCGGCCGCTCGAGATGAAGGAAGTCGCTTAGCGGGATGCGGGATGCGGGATGCGGAACTGCTGATTGGTCGGCGCGTCCGCATCCCGCGTCTGGGCGGCGTCAACTATGACACGTAGTACCATCTAGACTGAGCGCTCCGACTAAGGGTCCACCGTCTAGCACTTCTTCGCGCCATAACGATGGACCCTCCGACAGGGACGCCCATTCCCTTTACCGTAACCTCGCTACTGTTTAGCATGTTCGCCGACAGAAAGGTCGGCCCGTTGCGGTTCGGGAAGCGATTGGTCTTATTCTACCTCTGACCCGTCCTTGCATCATCACGCGCTTTCAAATCCCTGTTGTACCACCAGAGTGATCTCGAAAGAGCTTCACTAGCTCTGTCTAGCCTCTCCGCGCCATAAATGAGCAACCAAGTTCCTGCGATGCCCGCGACCGAAGTCAGCGGGGTAGGGTGGTGCGCGGTCTGGGCGGCTATCGTTCCACCCACAATGGTAAGGACTCCAAAGGTCAGCCCCCACATCCCTGGAGTGCGATTCCGGTTGAATTCGCGCGCTTCGTATTGTGCCTGCTCCGACGGAGCCACTATTGAGGCGAGGTCGAACGGCCTAAACCATTGAGTTCTACCTACGACTACTTCGTCTGTGCCTCTCAAAACCCTGATGGTCCAGCGATGACTTTCAAAGCGAAGTGCGCCCCGATCGTATTCACTCTGAGCAGGCGAGGGATTCTTGGGATGCGCTAACGCCATTTTCGCCACGAGTGTGGGTTGGGATGCGATTTGAGCCGCAACGGGCGTGCTCACTGTGGATAGAAGAGCAAAGACCCAAAGGTACATAATGGAAGGAGACACGATACCTCCTAGGACTAGTGCCAGTTGATGTTCGCCCGACCATTCAACCCGCCGTTCTCGTCAATGAGGACGTGGGTGTTGTCAGGGTAGTAGTATGGGTAATTAGGAAGACTTACGCGTGCGAGTCCGATGTAATCATCATTCGTAAGCATCCACTCCCCTTTATTTGAGTAGAATGTCCCCACGAACGCGACCGCAGACAGAGGCCAAGTGTATCCTTTAACAAAAAACATAGCAGCCTTCACGAACCCCTCAGCGGCCGTAAGGACGTACATCCTCAGCGTGTTGCTGTCAAGTTTCAGCGTGCATGAGTCATTATCGTCCTCCCAGAAGATGATGTGGTAGTCTCGGTCAGCCGGCATATTTGCAAGCGAGTCTATGGCAAAAATCATTACCTGGCCCGACCAAAATCCATCATTCTGGTCGAAGACATACTTAGGATCTGGTGAGTGTTCACCAGCGCAGGCTCGATCATCGATGATTTCAGGATCGTTGTTCGGCGTGGAGCCGTGGATGTGGACTTCTACTTCTGGCGCGCCGCGAACCCAAGGTTCCTTCATATCGAGGATTCTCGAGAACTCCAAATAGAGACCGGGAGCTGTTTGGATCGCGCCGCCTCCGCCTCCTCCTCCGCCGCAATCAGTACCGCAGTCGACGAGGTTCGATATCGTCGGCTTAAACGGGACTAAGGTTCCAATTGCCTGCCCGTTCAAATCATTCGCATTGCGAGAACTAACGAGCGACATGGGCTGGTTCCACCTCGTTTCCGCACCGACTATCGCGATAGTCGATTGATCCGGCGGACCCGATTCATCCATCGCAACGCCATTTCCACTCCTGTCAAATCCCATAATCGGATCATGTTCCACTAGCTGCGCGGCGACGAGTAGGTCGGTATCTCCGGTCCAACTCTCGCGCTGTGCTTTGACGGGCATGTAAAGCTCGACTGACCGAACTTGTTGGAGGGTCGCCAGCATTTGACTAGCTGTCTGGCCGGCTCCATTTGCGAGCTTCGAAAGAAGCGGAGAAGCCTCTGGTCTTCTGAGGTAGCCAGCAAGTTCGATCTTATGCTCGTTGTATGGAGCGGCACGCAAATGCGTTTTGAGTAGCTGTCGCATGTTAGGGTCGTTCAATGCGATCGCGAGCGCTCTTGCGACGGTACCTAGTGCGGCGCGCTCGAGGTCGGGAGCGGTTACACCGCCACCGATATAAAACACAGTTGGTGCAGCTACTGGGCTTGCAAGCTCCGCTCCCTTCTCGGCGCATGCGCCCATCAATACCGCAAGAGCGAGACACGAACTTCCAAACCTTGGAAGGGTTCCGGAGCTCCAAAGGTGCGCGCGTGTATGTTGTACCATCGCCTCTCTCCTGATGATTGTTGGCAGCCTTAACATCTCTCGCGTCGGTTGCTGCCGTGACGATTCGGAGCTTAAGTATCGTGAGCAGCGTCAGAACATCGTCAGATTCTTGCCCTGCGCTGGGGGTTTCGAAATGTGAGGTTGCCCCGCTTAGTGGACACCTCGACGGGATTGATTTTGTCTCGGAGCGGTAGGCGTTCGACGAGAGGACCAGGATTTAGCGAGCGGTTCCGGCGAGCGGCGGTGGGACTAGCGAAGTCGGTACGAGGTCGCTTTCTCAGATTTCCAGAGAATTGTGATTCGCCTAGAGATGTTGCGCGATTGGCGACGACGGGCAAGGAAGCTTCCGCTGTGCGGTCGCGAAGGACGACTGAGTGCGAGAAAAAAAGATCCGGCGCATTCAGCGGCAGGTGAAGCAGCGTTATGGAACCCCGTGCGTGAGGACGGAGCTAGGCTGGTGGGCGTCCTGTGTGATCCAGACTGAAAACCGAAAGTGACGAGCTAGAAAACGATCGGTCCTGAAGCGAACACTTTCCAGGGATCCACGCGCAGTACCGGTGGCTCCGTCCCTTCGACGAAATATTCTGTATAGCGGCGGTCCGGCGGTGTCTGATCGGTTGCCAACTCGCCGGTCGTGCGATCCACATCGCCCATGATGACGCCCAGGGGCGGCGCCCACTGCTCGGCGCTGCGTGAGGTGATAATCTGCGGCTCCGCGGCGTAGTAGCGCGCTACCATTTTTCCCCAGACTGGCGCCGCAAGTGATCCTCCAGCAGCACTGGCAGAAATCGGTGTGGGCTTGTCGAACCCAATCCACACACCGGCTACGAGATCTGGTGTGAGGCCGATAAACCAGGCATCAGTGTTGTCGTTAGTCGTACCGGTTTTCCCTGCGACGGGAATTGATGCCGGCAGATAGCGGCGAACGCTCGAGGCAGTTCCGCGTTCGACGACGTCGCGCATCATGTCGCGCACGACATACGTCGCTCGCTGGTCGAGCGCGGGGGGCAGCGCGTGGATCTGCTGCGAAAGAACGGTCTTTCGGTTTCGGTCCTCGACGCGGTAGATGAAGCGCGGCTCGACGGGCGTGCCAAGATTTGCAAAGGTCGTGTACGCCGCGACCAGATCTAGCGGCTGCACTACGGAAGCTCCAATCGCGCTTGAAGGATAAGGCGCGATCTTCGAGCTGATGCCCATCCGGTGCGCGAGACTCGCGATTGAATCCATCCCGAGCTGCATCCCGAGCTGAACGGCGACGACGTTGCGGGATCTTGTGAGCGCATCCCGGAGGGTGAGCGCGCCCAGGTACTGGCCGTCCGAATCTTCAGGGCGATAAACTGTGCCGTTCGGCAGGGGGATCGCCAGCGCGGTGTCCGAAAAAATCGCGTTCGGAGCGATGCTGTCAGCGATCGCGGCTGCGTAAACGATCGGCTTGAACGACGATCCAGGCTGCCGCATGCCGTCGACGGCGCGATCGAACTGGGAGTCGGCGTAGTCACGCCCACCGACCAGTGCCCTTACGTCACCCGATGTGGGGTCGAGTGCCACCACCATCCCCTGGAGATAATCTGTCGTGCGCGTAGGCCTCGTACGTTTGCCGGGCGAATATTTGGGGTGCGTGTAGCCGGGCTGCGATTCAGCGGCTGCAGTTTCCTCGAGTAGCGCCGCCATCGCGGCGTTCTGGAGGATCGGGTCGAGGCTCGTGTAAATCCGATAGCCGCCATCGTTCACTGGAATCCCCGCGCGACTGGCTTGAACACGCACGACATCCACGAACCAGGGAGCGTATGCGGAGTAGCCGCCATTCGGCGTCGTCACAAGCGGTTCGGACTTTGCCTTCTCGGCCTGTGCCTGGGTGATGTATCCCTGATCGGCCATCAGTGACAGCACAACGTTGCGTCGCTGACGAACTCTGTCGGGATACTTGAGCGGATCGTAAAGCGCTGGGCCTTTGGGCATAGCAGCGAGCGCAGCCGCTTCCGCGAGTGAGAGCCTCGATGCGGTTTTCCCGAAGTAATGCCTCGCCGCGCTCTCCACACCGTACCAGCCGTGCCCGAATGAGATCTGGTTCAGGTACGCCTCGAGGATCTGTTCCTTCGAGTAGTGTTTTTCCATTTCGCGCGCCGCCGACTGCTCTTTGAGCTTTCTGCCAAGGCTCTTGTCACTTCGATCAATGATCGAAGGATGCATGTTGCCAACGAGCTGCTGCGTGATGGTGCTCGCGCCGCGACGCTCACCGAAAATATTGTCCTTCAGCGCACCCGCGATTCCTACGACATCGACGCCATCGTGCTGATAAAAGCGATGATCTTCAACTGCGACGAACGCCTGTGGGAGATACTTGGGCAGTGTCTTGATCGATACGCTGGTCCGAATCTCCTTGCCAATCTCTCCGATCAGTGTGCCATCGCGCGCAAACACAAGTGATGCCTGCGGTGCGGGGACAATAGTCCACGGCTCCGCGTCTACTGGCCCGCGTTGCTGCGCCTCTGCCCGAGGGGCGATCGAGAGCGCAGCCGCCACGAGGACGAGCAGTAGTTGATTGTACCTCGGTCTCATGGCAACTTCAAAAGGATGGATCGCTCTATTCATCTCGTCGTAGTTCAGTTCAAGCCACGCAAAGGCGACTACTCTGCCAATCTCCAGCGGCTTGCTGGAATCTTCTCACAGATAGACGCTTTAGAACCGCGGCCGGATGTTGCGGTTTTTTCGGAGACTGCGCTCACCGGATACTTCGTTGAAGGCGGCGTGCGTGACGTTGCGATGACAGCCGGCGCCTTTGCCCGCGACCTTCAGGCACAATACAGCCTCGCCGTTAATACACCCCGACAACTGGATGTGTGCATTGGATTCTACGAGGTGTGGAACAATGCTTTTTATAATAGTGCGCTATATGTGACCTTGGGCGGAGAGAACGGCGCTCCCAAAATTCGCCACGTACATCGCAAGCTCTTCCTTCCAACCTATGGTCTATTCGATGAGGAAAGGTTCGTCGACCGAGGCTTCGAGGTACGCGCGTTCGACACCGATTGGGGTCGTGCGGCAGTACTCATCTGCGAAGACGCCTGGCACAGCCTGACCGGCACAGTTGCCGCTCTCGATGGAGCCAGTGTCATCTTCGTGTGCTCAGCCTCTCCCGCGCGTGGGGTGTGGGCGCGTGAAGACGAAGGCCGGATTCCCGCCAATCTCAAACGCTGGGAGCGGCTGGCGCGAGATATCGCCGAAGAGCAAGGGGTTTTCGTAGCGCTGGTGAACCTGGTAGGAACTGAAGGCGGGAAGACATTTTCAGGGGGCTCGATCGTTGCCGGGCCGAGCGGCGACATCCGAGTAAGAGCGCCATTATGGGAAGAGACCTTACTGACGATCACACTCGATCCGGAAGATCTCACCCGGGCTCGCTCTGACGCTCCACTGCTCACCGACCTCCAGACGATGATGCCGCACCTGATGCGCACTGTCGACCGCATTCAGGCAGGCGACCCTTTCACCTTGAGTTACGACGACGCCTCGGCGAACGGATCCCGGGCATCGTCACCGCCTGACTCCGGTGGCGAGAAGGCTGATGCGCCGTCCACCGAAGAGTCCGCGCGTACGCCGAGCGCGGAATCCGACAAAACAACCAAGGTCACGAGAAAGCGAAATCAGGCCGCCTCGAAGATCAAGACAGGAATCCCTAACCACAATGGCAGCCAACCAATTCCGGTCCTTCGCGCGCCCGAGTCGCCGATCGGTCCGCCGCCGCTTACGATCGACGCCGAGCTGACCGCGGATTGGCTCACGTCCTTTCTGCGGGAGGAATTCGAGCGGCGAGGCTTTCAGAAAGCAGTAGTGGGATTGTCGGGCGGCGTGGATTCGGCGGTAACGGCGTGTCTCGCGGCGAACGCGCTCGGCCCCCGGAACGTCGTCGCGATACGGATGCCCTATCGG
>CADDZN010000008.1 GCA_902812375.1 bacterium
CCGGAAGTGTGGTCGTTCGGAAGGCGAACAAGCTCCAGCGCCGGTAGCGCACCCTCGCGCACGAATTGCTGAAATTCCTTCAGCCACACTTCTATGCGCACCTGATCTGGGATCTCGAGGCTCCAGGCGGGATACGCTCTGTTGGTGTGACTTGCAAGTGTGCGCTTGGTAGGGACGTACGCGGAATCTTTCAGTCCGGCCGAATCCTCGGGCTCGTTGACGTACTCCCCGTAGTTGCGGTAAGTGATTCCCGCACGATTCGCGAGATCCCACAAGTATCCGCTCGATGGCTCCGCTACATCGTCCTCGGGAATCGCTCCGCGGTTGAATCCCTCATAGTCGTAGCTCCGACCGCGCGAAGAATAGTTCGAGGGGATCGTTTTCTCGGAATAGTCGGTGACGTAGGCCGCGGTAGACCAGTTATGACCATCTGGACTCACTTCTGCATTCACGAAAAACCTGTCGAAGATTCCGAACCGCTCGGCAAGCGCATGATGGTTCGGCGACACCGCCCGCGGAAAAAACACCAGCGCGGAATC
The DNA here is from genome assembly GCA_902812375.1 of bacterium. Taxonomy (GTDB): domain Bacteria; phylum Gemmatimonadota; class Gemmatimonadetes; order Gemmatimonadales; family Gemmatimonadaceae; genus UBA4720. The sequence continues at coordinate 540 of CADDZN010000008.1, forward strand.
ACCATCTGCCTGCGAAAGATCACCGAGCACCTGGTCGTAGGTGCGGTTCTCCTTGATCACGTAGATGACGTGCTCGAACGGCGGGTATCTCATTTCCGGTCGCGACGTACCCCAACCGTTTGCCGCTGCCACACGGCGCGTGAGATTCCCGAGCTCTGTGGCTCCAAGCGTTGCGATCGGAACGACGCTGAGTGTGCCGTTGATCTGCCCGAGCGTGTAGTCCGTGCTTCTCGCAGGTCTGGACTGCCCGGGTTGCCAATGTCCCACGTTCGGTGCGGTTCCACGTCCTTTGCCATTTACAATGAGAAGATCGCCTCCATCCACCGCCACCGCAGATGGGTACCACCCCGCCGGAATCCGCCCCGTCAAGGCATCGTCACCGCGAGCGGGTGGCACTCCCGATGTATTGGCGCTGAGATCAAATACCGCCACCGCGTTGTTGTCCGCTTCGGCAACGTAAAGTCGCGTGCCTTCGGGCGAGAGCGCCAACGCGTTCGGTGTGCTCCCCTCGCCGGTCCCCGCTGGCGACACATCGCTGAGCGTCGTGACAATGCGCCGGGTTCTTGTATCCATTACGGCGATTTTGTCAGTGCTGCCAGATGCGATGAATAACCTCGAGCCATCGCGATTGAGCGTCAGGGCGGAAGGATGACGACCTACCCGCACTCGCCCTGCTTCTCTCAGCATCCCACTTCCCGTAGGAGTAAAAATGGAAACCGTCGAACCGCCCCACGCGGAAACGTAGACCGTACCGTCGGGAGCGACCGCGACGCCGTATGGGTAGCGCTCCGTTGCGAATCGCTGGACTACACGGCGCGTCGCGAGATCGATCACGGCGAGCGAATCGCCCAGATTCTCGGCCGCGTACAAGGTCCGGCCATCAGGTGAGATTCCAATTCCGGCTGGGTATTTAACGCCGTCTTCATTCCTTTTCTTTGGTGCCAGAACCAGGCTGTCTGTAAGCGTCGCTCTGCCGTCGCTCCAGTTGAACTGGTAGATCACATCCTGGTTTCCGCCGGAGACGTAAAGCGATTTCGCATCCGGCGTGAACGCGAGTCCGAGAAATACCGCGGGAAGCGCTATGGTTTGCGAAACCCGGCCAGATGCACGGTCAACGATTTGCAGGCCCTGCTCTCGCCACCCGTTTAACAGCACCACTGCCTGACGCTTGTCGGGTGCGAGCACCATCGCCAGCGGCATCGATCCGAGATCGTGCGATTCTCCAACTGGATCGAGACTGACTCCAGTTGGAAGACGTCGAGGACCAGCAGGATCCTGCGCGGCAATCGCTGCTTCCGTCTGAGAGGAGCGAGTGCCGCAGCCGACACTCGCGAGAGATGTGAGCACTAGTACCGCGAGTCTTTTCTTCATCCGCCAAAGATGGCATTGACACCCGATTCTGCCAGTCGGATAATGCCCGCATGAACAGGACCCCCCTCGAGACCCGCATCATCCCCGCGACAAGGAAAGACATACCACTCATTCGACAATTCATTCTTGAGCTCGCGGAGTACGAGCGCGCATTGCCGGGAGAAGCGCCAGTGACCGAACAGGATTTGGCGGAAACGCTTTTTGGTACCCGGCCAGCCGCGGAAGTTTTGCTGGCCTACCTCGGGCAGGAGCCCGTTGGGTTTGCGCTTTTCTTTCACAATTATTCCACCTGGCTCGGCAAACGTGGTCTCTACCTCGAGGATCTCTTTGTTCGCCCCGCGGCAAGGAAGCATGGGGTAGGCTTCGCGTTGCTGCGTGCGCTCACCCGCATAGCAGTAGATCGCGACTGCGGCCGAGTGGACTGGTCTGTTCTCAAATGGAACGAGCTGGCGATCAACTTCTACAGGCAGATTGGAGCGAAGGAGCTCGACGACTGGACGACCTTCCGGCTCTCAGGCGAGTCCCTCGCAAAGGTCGCGGGAGTACGAACGGCCCACCTCAGCGATGCTCAGTAACCCCGATCTGCCGGCAGTACTCGAGCACCGGACAAACGGAGCACTTGGGTAAGCGTCCAGTACACACATGCTTCCCGAACGGAACGAGCAGCCGATTGATCTCCACCCAGTATTTGCGCGGAAGTTTCTTCTCGAGCGCGACTCGGGTTGCGTCAGGCGTCGAGCCGCTCACATAGCCCCAGCGGTTCGTCACGCGGTGAACGTGGATGTCGACGCTTATCTCGGTGGCGCCACACGCGATCCCCAGAGTCAGGTTGGCGCACTTGGGTCCCACGCCGCGGAACGAAGTCATCACCTCGAAATCACAGGGAAGGTCACCGCCATATTCTTCAGCGACACGTTTTGCGAGATCGCGAATGTTGTACGCTTTTGTCTCGTAGAAGGACGAAGGTTTGATGAGCGCTGCGATCTGTGGTACGCTCATCCTCGCAACGGCCTCGGCGGTGGGCGCGGCCTCAAAGAGCCGAATCGCCGTCGGCAGTGAGACCTCATCCCTCGTGCGTACCGATATTATGCAGGCAACGAGTTGGTGAAACGCGGTCCCGTAGCCCCGCTCTGCGAGATCGAACATCGCGGCATCGGCGAACTGCTTAACTTCCTGCCGGATGCGATGAAGCATGTCGTCGATGTTGAACGGCCGCTTGGCCGTTTCGAGAGTCGCAGCCATTTGAAACTCAGTGCTGCAAGGAATCGTCCAGAGTCGACCGGAGATGAGATGAACGCTATCGCGTTCGAGTCACAGAGCAGTCAATGATCTATGGCCGCCGACCACGACAATTACTCGTGGTTTGGGCAACGCTGCTTGGACTCGCGGGACTCATCTACTGGTTTCAGGTTGAAGCGCCAGCGTTTCGTGAGCTGCTGCGCCCGTTCTACTGGATCATTTTCGCGGTCGCGCTCATTATGACGTGGCGGTGGTTTCGCGCCCGCTCCCGAAAGGACAGAAGAGCCGGAGATCGCCGGCGCTCGGACCGCCGCGATCACAAGGACTCGGTTAGTCCGCGCGAATGACCAACGACCGCCGGCCAGAGAGTCGCCAGCTACTCTATCGCTACGCAGATCCGATCTATTCGGTGCTTCGCGCCTTTACCGCGAAAGTCGATTCCCTCGTTGCTGCTCTCGGAATATTTCTCGTCGCTGGTCTGCTTGTCGCGGCAGTTGGAACCGCACTCTTTGTCGGCCTCGCAAGTCATGTCCAGTCCGGCAGTACGCAGGCATTCGACGAGTCAGTCATCCGATGGCTCTGGGCTCGTCACACTCGATCACTCGATGCCGTTATGGTGGAGATCACCGCACTGGGCACAGGAACCGTGGTGCTGATGATCGTTGCCGTAGCGGGGTTGTTTCTGGTGCTCACTCAGCACAAATACTCTGCGATCCTTCTGCTCGCTTCGACTTTTGGCGGCTTGGTCCTGAACGGAGTTCTGAAGCTCGGATTCAACCGGCCGCGTCCGTCCATCTTCGTTCCGTCGGTGAACACCGTGAGTTCGTCGTTCCCCTCGGGGCACGCAATGAACGCCACGATTGTTTATGTGACGGTCGGGTATCTCGCGGCGCGACTTCACAAGAGGAAATGGGCGCGCTGGCTCGTGATGGCCGCTGCGTTCGCCGTGATTGCGCTCATTGCGTTCAGCCGCCTTTACCTCGGTGTGCACTACCCGTCCGATGTTTTGGCGGGATTTGTGATCGGGCTCGCGTGGGCGGCGTTCTGTATGGCGACTCTGGAGGCTATTCAGAAATTCTGGTTTCGTCCTGATCCCCGGGCTCAGGACGGGGAGGAGCCTGTGGCCGTGGATGATCCAACGCGCCATCAGACGCGGCTCTCCTAGCATCACTTGCGTCCGACAAGCTTGCGACATTTTCGACAAAGATCTGCGTCAGCTCGTCGACCCTGTCGTGCACGAGCACGTCGCTCGCGCGCGAAACTGTTGCCGCGCGAAGTGTGACTTCGTCGATTGCCGCGCGCACGGCATATGGGGCGCCCTCGGCGAGCATTCGCGAAATCGCCGCCGAGGGAGCGACCTCTCCCGCGAGACATTGCACGAGAATTGCCCGCATCACCGCCGGCTGAACACCGTCAGTGAGGCGATTGATGGCTTCGGCTTCCAGACCCGTGCGGCTTCGCATATTTGTCGCGATTCGAGTGGGCGAATAGTTCGATCACCGCCCTCTTCTCTGGCACAAGGTGCGCCATGCGGGTTCGAACCAGTTCACCATTTTCTTACGGGAGCCCGACATGGCTGCGCGAAAATCCTCAGGGAAACGGAAGTACGGCAGAGCGGCTTCAAAGCGTGTTGCGAGCGCGATGCGCCGTCGCAAGAAGGGCACACTCAAGTCCGGCAGGGGCGGCAAAGGCGGCAGGGTCAAGAGCCGCAAGCAAGCGATCGCTATTGGCCTGTCCGAAGCGAGGAAGAAGGGCGCCAAAGTTCCGCGTAAGCGTGGTGGTCGAAAGAGCTCGGGTAGCCGTAAATCCGGAGGCAGAAAAAAATCGTCGAGCCGGTGATCGGCTCGACGATTCCGATTGAACAGGCCGCGGCTTCGCGTAATCAGGCCGCGGCTTCGTGACCCGCTCGCAGCCGTTCCACTACACCACCCAATGCACGAACAACTCGCTCGTTTCCTTCCCTCAAAAGCGCGGCGAGAATGTGCTTGCAGATCCGCTCTCGCCATAGGTGATCTCCGCAGTCACACCGCGGATAGCTCGCGGTGTACAAATCCACCCAGTGTTCCTGAGCGCCACCCGTGAAGTGATAGCGGCCTTCACCCACGCGGTTCCCCTTGAGCGCGAGACTACGCTCGAGACGAGCGATATCGACCCCGCCCGCCAGCTCGAAATTGATTCCTGGCTCCATTTTTTTGTTGCTCCCGTCCCTTCTTACAAGTTCGCAATATGAAAAGACTTACACAGCCCTTCTTCTACCCCGCTCGGCCCTTCGTGTTCGCCGTTTCTTCGGGTCAGATAACCTGAAATATAATACCCGGTACTGGCCTAGTACTTTGCGAGATAATTATCGAGCTCCCACTGCGACACCTGAGTGATGTAGCTCTCCCACTCCAGCCTCTTGGCCGCCAGAAACTGGGTGGTTATGTGCTCACCGAGAGCCTCTGTGACCACCGTGTCTTTCTCCAACTCGTTGCAAGCTTCCTCGAGATTGTGCGGCAAATCATCGATCCTGAGCCGGCGCTTCTCGCGATGCGACATCTCCCAGATGTTGGTGTTGACCGGCTCGCGCGCATCCGCCTTGGTCGCGATCCCATCGAGTCCTGCCGCTAGCTGCACCGCCAGAGCGAGATAAGGGTTGGCGGATGGATCCGGGATCCGAAGCTCGATTCGGGTTCCAGCCCCTCTCCGGTCGGGGATACGAATCATGGGCGACCGATTCTTCATCGACCACGCAACATTTACAGGCGCTTCGTAGCCGGGCACAAGCCTCTTGTATGAATTCACCAGAGGATTCGTTATCGCGGTGAATCCGCGAGCATGCCGCAGCAATCCACCGATGTAGTGAAGAGCGGTATTCGAGAGCTCGAATTCCGCATTCTCATCCCAGAAGGCGTTCTCCTTCCCCCGGAACAGTGATTGGTGCGTATGCATGCCGCTCCCATTCTGCCCGAAGATCGGCTTGGGCATGAACGACGCGGTTAATCCAAAAGTGCGCGCGACGTATTTGACCACGAACCGGAACGTCGTGATGTTGTCCGCTGTCTTTAGGGCATCCGCGTATCTGAAATCGATCTCGTGCTGCCCATGCGCGACTTCATGATGCGCGGCTTCGACCTCGAACCCCATTCGCTCCAGCACGTCCACGATCGCACGCCTCGCATCCTCACCGAGATCCGCGGGCGCAAGATCGAAATACGATCCCACGTCATGCGTTGCCGTCGACGGAGCCTCGTCCACGCTCGGCTTGAACATGAAGAACTCGGCTTCCATCCCCGCGTTCATAGTGTAGCCAAGGTCGGCCGCGCGCTGGATCATCTTCCTGAGGACGCCGCGGGGGTCGCCGGCAAACGGATTGCCGTTCGTTGTCCTGATGTCGCAGATCAGCCTCGCTACTCTGCTTCCCTCATCACCCCAGGGGAAGATCTGGAATGTGCTGAGGTCCGGAACGAGCAGCATATCCGACTCTTCGATGCGGACAAAGCCTTCGATCGAGGAGCCATCGAACATGATGTCACCGGCGAGTGCTTTCTCGAATTGCGAGGCCGGAATCTCGACATTCTTGTTGACGCCAAGGATGTCCGTGAATTGCAGTCTAAGAAAGCGGACGTTGTTTTTGGTCGCGAGGTCCAGAATGTCCTTGCTGGTCGCGCCGGAGGTGTCCGGGATCTGAGAGCGATGGCGGGTCATGTTCAGAACGTAGCCATCTCAGCAGAAATTTGCAATTCTTGCACAAAATTGCGCCCGTTCCTTGCATCAAACAATAAAAATCGTCAATTTGACGAGTCAACTGTGCAATTTTCGCACGTTTTGCCTTACATACACCAGCGCAGAATCCAATGACAGCCGCAGCCATCAGTTCGAGAAAAGCAGTGATTCAGGAACTCACCAATCGCTCCCCGCGCGTCGCCCCAGGGTTCGATGAGGACGGAATTCCCGGCGCCACCTCCAAATACTTTGGCGTCAATACCCTTGGCGTCAGACAACTGCGTGACAAGCTCCCGCGCGAAGTGTTCGCAAGTCTTGCGGCCTCCATTCGGCAGGGCAAAAAGCTCGACCGCGCGATCGCGCCGGTCGTCGCCCAGGTGATCAAGGAATGGGCGATTTCTCGCGGTGTCACTCACTTCACTCATTGGTTCCAACCGCAAACAGGACTCACCGCCGAGAAGCATGACGCGTTTTTCGCGTTCGATGACGACCGGCAGCCCATGGAATCTTTTACTGGTGATCAGCTCATTCAGAGTGAGCCGGACGCCTCGAGCTTTCCGTCAGGAGGTCTGCGCGCTACCTGGGAAGCTCGTGGCTACACTGCATGGAACCCGGCGAGCCCGGTTTTCATAGTCGAATCAACCGGAGCTCGCACACTCTGCATCCCATCGGTGTTCATCGGCTACAACGGCGAAGCACTCGATGAGATGACGCCGCTGCTCCGTAGCTCCGATGTTCTCTCACAAAAAGCGATTGCTCTGCTCGAGCTGCTTGGCGACAAAGGGGTGCAGCGAGTTTATACCACCCTCGGTCCCGAGCAGGAATACTTCCTCATAGATCGCGCGCATTTCGCCATGCGTCCCGATCTCGTTATGGGTGGTCGCACTCTTATCGGTGCGCCGCCACCACGCGGCCAACAGCTCGAGGATCACTATTTCGGCGGAATCCCGGAGCGCGTGCAAGGCTGCATCGCCGAGGCCGAGTTCGAGCTTTACAAGCTGGGTGTGCCAATCACGACGCGTCACAACGAAGTCGCGCCCTGTCAGTTCGAGATGGCCCCATACTTCGAGGAAACCGACCTCGCTGTTGATCACAACATGCTGGTCATGGCGACCCTTCGGCGCGTGGCGCTTCGACATCATCTGCAAGCAGTGCTGCACGAGAAGCCGTTCGCCGGCATCAATGGATCTGGAAAGCACTGCAACTGGTCCATGTCAGTGACCGCGGAGTCGTCCGATCTGGATGGACTGAATCTTCTGAAGCCGGGCAAGACTCCCCACCAGAACCTGCGCTTTCTCGTTTTCCTCGCCGCAGTGCTCAAGGCAGTTCACAAACACTCGGGACTCCTGCGCGCCGGCATCGCATCCTCGGGGAACGAGCACCGCCTCGGCGCCAACGAAGCTCCGCCCGCAATAATCTCCGTGTTCATGGGCGACATGCTCACCCGTGTAATCGAAGAGATTACAACGGGCAAAACTTCGGGCTCGGCCGAGCAGCAGATGATCAAGCTCGGCGTCGCACGGCTTCCAGAGGTGCAGCGCGATAACACAGATCGTAATCGCACGTCGCCATTCGCTTTCACCGGCCAGAAGTTCGAGTTCCGCGCAGTGGGTTCGTCGGCATCGATTGCATTTCCCGTCGCGCTGCTCAACACCGCCGTCGCGGATGCGATTGGCGAGATAACCGACGCATTGCGGGAGGCGCTAAAGAAGACGAAGGCTGTTGATGAAGCCGTTCTCAAAGTGGTGCGCGAATCTTTCAAGGAGAGCGCGCCGGTCCGCTTCGAGGGAAACAACTACTCTGAGGAATGGGTGAAGGAAGCGCAGAAACGTGGCCTTCCAAATCTTCGGCGCACCCCTGAAGCGTTGAAGCAGATGGTTTCCAAGCAGTCACGTGCGTTGTTGACCACGCTCGGAGTGCTGACGAAAGAGGAACTCGAGTCCCGCTACCATGTTCGTGTGGAGCGATACGTGAAGGACATGCTCATCGAGCTTCATACCCTTCGCGAAATGGTGGACACTCTGGTGATTCCAGCGGCATTCGACTACCTCGGACAACTCTCCGATGCGGCTTCGCAGGCGAAAGCGGGAGGGATCTCGACAATTCCGCAGATCGACACGGCAAACCAGGTTGGCGAGCTCGTGCAGCAGCTTCAGAAAGCGCGCAAGGATCTGAGCGACGTGATCGAGCGCGCAGAGGGCATGCACGAAGACCCGCCTGCGCAGGCGGACTTGCTTACCTCCGAAGGCGCTGACACGATGGCCAGAGTGCGCGCCGCATGTGATGCCTTGGAGCTCTCGGTCGCTGACGATTGCTGGCCCATTCCGAAGTACCGGGAGATGCTCTTTCCGGTCTGAGCTGATGTAAGTCGCGTTCGCGCTTTCCAGCAGGGGGATCACTGCTGCACTGTTGGTGATGGCTGAGTAATTTCAGCGCATGACGTCACCTTCCTCAGCATCACCCGATTCGGCCATAACCTGCGCGTCCTGCGGGACGCCGGCCACTGGTCGGTTCTGCGCAAATTGTGGCGCGGCACTGACCGGCGCTCCATGCGCATCATGCTCCGCGGAGCTTACTCCGGGAGCGAAATTCTGCCACCGCTGCGGCGCTCCTGTCGCGGGAGCGCCACCGCGCGTCGAGACCCGAACGAATTCCCTGCCCTGGATCGTCGCCGCCCTGGCGTTTCTTGCCCTCTTCGCGATGGCCGCGGGGCGCGGGTTCAACGCGAGACCGAGCAACACCATCGACGGCTCCGCCAACGCCCTCCCCCAGGCAGGCCTCGACGACCGTGGAACAGACGCCGACGCTCAGTCGGGAGGAGTACGGGCGCCCGACATATCGAGCTTATCACCTCAGGAGCGCGCTGATCGTCTTTACAATCGAGTGATGCTCCTCGCCACTCAGGGAAAGATCGATAGCGTACAATTCTTCGCCCCAATGGCTCTCACCTCTTATCAGATGCTTGCTCCATTGAACGCCGACCAGCGCTACGACATGGGCCGCATCGGAGAAGTAGCTGGAGCGCTCCCCCTCGCGAAAGCACAGGCTGATAGCATTCTGCGCGAGAATCCCAACCATCTACTCGGACTGATCCTCGAGGCGCGGATCGCAGTCCTTTCCGGCGACAGCGCCCAACTCCACTCCTACGAGCGGCGTCTCATTGCGGCCGAAAAGGGCGAGCTGGCGAAGAAGCGTGAGGAATACACGCGTCACGCCGAAGACATCACCAACGCGTTGCAACAGGCGCGAAAGAGCCTGGGGGGCAAACCATGACCTCACCAGCCACGATCCACCTCGCGCACAGCCCGGACTCGGACGACGCCTTTATGTTCTACGCCCTCGCCGACGGGCAAATCAATACCGACGGTGTCCGTTACGTACACGAGCTTCAGGATATCGAGACCCTCAATGGTCGTGCCCTACGTGGCGAGCTCGATGTCACTGCGGTTTCGATCCACGCCTACGCCTATCTCTCCGACCGGTATGCCCTACTGCCGCACGGTGCGTCGATGGGCGACGGTTACGGACCGATGCTCGTTGCGACGCGACCAATGACCCGCGCCCAGATCGCGGGAAAACGCGTCGCCGTTCCAGGAATGATGACCAGCGCTTACCTGGCGCTGCGACTTTTTCAGCCCGACTTCGAGCCGGTAGTTGTTCCCTTTGATCAGATCGAGCAAGCGGTTCTCGGCGGAGCAGTGGAAGCCGGCCTGCTCATTCATGAAGGACAACTCACCTACAAGGACGAGGGTCTCCACCTCGTCGCAGACATGGGTGCCTGGTGGCTCGAGAAGACGGGACTGCCATTGCCCCTCGGTGGAAACGTCATCCGAAAAGACATGCCCGCCGATCTCCAGAAAAAGGTCTCGAGGCATCTGCGCGAGAGCATCGCGTACGGCCTCGATCACCGCAAGAATGCCCTCGATCACGCAATGCGCTTCGCTCGTGGGCTCGACCGCGGTAAAGCAGACACGTTTGTGGGCATGTACGTCAATGATTGGACCCTCGATTACGGAGATAGAGGTCGCAGAGCCATTCAGCTATTTCTCGAAGAAGGCGTAAAATCGGGCGTGATAACTCGACCCGTTACGGTGGAGTTCGTTGACGATTGAGCTGATCGAGGAGCTCCAGCGGCGAGCCGCGCGCTTTGCAGCCGTTGCGACGGTGCAGCAAGCCATCTCGGCTACGATCTCGCTCGATGAAGCATACCGCGAGATCTACAAAGCCGTGGCTTCCGTGGTGGATGCGCCGTGCTTCGCACTGATGATCGCGGATTCGGAGAGCGGCAAGCTTGGCGCGCACTGCATCGTCATCGACTCCGAGGAACACCATGGTGAAGGTCTGTTCGATTTTCCGAACGGCACCGAGGCGATAACGAAGGTCTTCGAGAGAGGTATTCCACTCATCTCCTCAAAGCCCGAGCGATGGTGGAAGGGAACCATCTACCAGGTCGCCGCGAAGCGCGAAGTACAAAGCGAAATTACAGCGCCCTTGATCTATCACGAACGGACAGTAGGAGTCATGCAGGTTCTGTCCTACAGAGCCAACGCATATGATGCGCACGACCTCGACCTCATCATGCTCATCGCGCGACAGGCGGCGGTTGCGATAGAAAACGCGCGCCTGTTCGCGGCACAGCGCAACGAGCAGAAGCAAACGGAGGCCGCCGCCGAGATCGCGCGCCTGGCGCTCGGCAACGTCACCGTTGACCAGGCGAGCGCCGCCATCCTCGATGTCCTCAACGAGGTAGTTCCTTCCAGCGGAAAAGCAATCGGCGTGACGTTGAATGAGGGACGCACTCTTACCTGTGTCGCCGCATGCGGAACGTGCGCGCAAATGAAAGGGATAGTTGCTCCGGTGGAGCGGAGCTCTGTGCGCGTGGCTTGGGCCAAGGAAGAACCGACCTTTGTGGAGAATCTCCGCGAGCTCGCCCACAACCGCGACCGCGTTCCTGAAGAGCCAGCGATAACGATTCCACTCATCGCGAGCGACCGACGCATTGGAGTCCTCGTTGTCACCTCGAAGACACCGCAGTTGCACGGCGGACAGCATGTCAACGCGTTGCTGCGTCTTGCCCCCGCCGTTGCGCTCGCGATCGACGTGCGGCTTCTGAGTGAAGAAGAGCAACGCATTCACGCTCGTGAGCGAACTCTGGCAGCCGCTCTTGCGACAATGGATCAGCCTGTGCTCATCCTCGGGGTCGACGCCAAGGTCCAGTACGCCAACAGTGCCGCGATCAGGGAGTACCGCTACGAATCATCCGAGATCGCCGGGCTCTCCGTCGACGAGTTCGTCGTGTCTTCCGCGCGGCTCTCCAGAAGAGAGACTATACCGGCTCTTCTTCCGGAAAAAGCCTTCTGGACCGGGGAGCACGTTCACCGCAGAAAAGACGGTACAGAGTTTCCGGCGGCGGTTACGCTCAGCCACATCCGGGACGCAAGCGACCGCGTTATCGGGCTGGTAATCGGAGTTCGCAATCTTACCGAAGAGCGTAAAGTCGCCGACCATCTCGGTCGCACCGAAAAGCTCGCCGCCATTGGGGAGCTCGTGGCGGGCGTCGCCCACGAGCTCAACAACCCGCTCACCGGCATCTCGACCTTCGCGCAACTTCTGCTGGAAGACAAGCTTCACGGTGAGCAACTCGAGTCAGTGAGCCTCATCAAGCGGGAAGCGGATCGAGCGATCGGCGTGATCCGGGACCTCCTCCTCTTCGCGCGAAAAACTGAAGCGCGCGATGTCCCCGTGGATATCAACACGATTGTGAAGCACACGGTGAGGCTTCGCGCGCTCGCGTCACGGTCGACCGGCATCGAGGTACACACACGTCTCGACGAGTCAAATCCCAGGGTTCGCGGCGACGAACAGAAGCTCCAGCAGGTCTTGCTCAATCTTTTGGTCAATGCCGAGTCAGCGCTGAGAGATGCGAAAGTCAGACACCTCTCGCTCATTACTCAGCGCCGAAATGGATCGGTTTCAATCATCGTCTCGGATACCGGACATGGAATGCCCGAATCCGTGGCTCAGCGTGTGTTCGAGCCTTTCTTCACTACCAAGCCACCAGGTGAAGGCACGGGGCTGGGTCTGAGCGTGAGCTACGGAATCATTCAGGCACACCAGGGAACCATTTCCGTAGAGAGTATCGAAGACGTCGGTACCACCTTCACCATTTCTCTTCCATACTATGCAGAGGATGCGAAGTGACTCGCATCCTCATAGTCGACGATGAAGAAACTATTCGACTGGCGCTGAGAAAATTTCTGCGCTCGCGTGGCTACGAGGTCGAGATCGCGGGCTCTGGAGACCAGGCGCTGGAGTCCCTCGACGGAGGCTCGTTCTCTCTGATGCTGTGCGACGTGCGGATGCCTGGCATGACCGGCGTTCAAGTGGTGCCTCAGGCACGGGCCAAGGACCAGGATCTCGCCATCATTATGCTTACCGCCGTGAATGATGCCGCGACAGCCACCGAGGTGCTCTCTTCGGGCGCGAGTGATTATCTCATGAAGCCGGTGGAGCTCGCCGATCTTCAGCAGGCGGTCGATCGGGCGCTTCGAAAGCGTACTGACCTCATGGAGCGACGGCGGGTCGACGCTCTCATCCGCGAAGAAGTCGCCCTGAGAACCGCCGAGCTCGAGCGCGAGAAGGAAGCTCTGCGATTAATGTCCGTCAGCATTGCCGAAACTCTCATCAACGCGATGGAAGCCAAGGACGTTTACCTGCGCGGACATTCCCAGCGCGTCGCCGAGCTGGCTGGGCAGTTGGCGGAAGAGATGGGACTGGATCAGACCATCAGCGAGGACCTTCGTGTGGCCGGCAGACTCCACGATGTCGGGAAGATCGGTATTCGAGAGTCCATCCTGAATAAACCGGATCGCCTAAGCGCGGAAGAATTCGAGCACGTCAAGCGCCACGTTCAGATCGGCCTGGATATTCTTGCACCGCTCTCTCATCTCAAGACGCCGCTCGAGTACGTGCAGCATCACCACGAGCATTGGGATGGCGCCGGTTACCCACACCAGCTCTCCGGAGAGCAGATTCCACTCGGCGCGAGAATTCTGTGCGCCGCAGACACTTTTGATGCACTGACTTCAAAGCGCGCTTACAGGGAGCCCATGGAGCCGCTGGCCGCGCTTGCTCACCTCAAGGTCGACGTTGGAAAGCAGTTTGACCCGTGTGTTTATGAGGCGCTGGTTCGGGTGGTTACACGCCGGTTTGCCGCGCCCCGGGACTGATCGTCTAGCGTCAAAGTCCGGCTTACCGCCTGCTCGCTCGTGCCACACGCGGTTGCGAACAAGTGAGTAATACACGTCCCAGTGCACAAGGCACGCGACGTGCAGCGGGCGAAATCAGAAAATTGCGCGCTACTTCAGTGGCATTGCTGAATAACTCTATGGGAGGACTCATGCCGAGCGGTGAATCAATGGAGCCATTGCGTTTTGCAGACGACGACGACTCGGACGATCTGGGTGGCTTCAGTCGCGGCAAGCGTTCCTACGAAGACGACGAAGACGAAGACGGCGGCTGGGCGATCAACGAAGATCACAGCGATCGGCTTTGGGACAGCGCTGAAGACGCCGATGACGAGGACGAGGTCGATTCGGACGCTACGGTCGTCGCCGAGACCGACGAGACCGACGAAGAGGAAGAGGAAGAAGATCTTTTCGGGGGAGGTGCTCCGCGAGGACGGAGAGGTCGTCCAAAAGGATCAGGGAAAAAGCAGGAATCCGCGCTGACGGGCGGCGGTCTCGGAGGTACCACCGGGGGACTCGGTGGAGGCGGGGGAGCAGCCACTCCGACCACAGGTTCTGGTTTCGGGGGAAGCTCGACATCCGCTGGAAGCTCGATGGGAGCTACAGCCGGAGGCGCCTCGACCTCCTCGGGACGAGGTATGTCCAGCGGTGGATCAACGTCGACCGCCGCTCGAGGCGGGGGAGCGGCCGGAGTTAGCCGCTCGGCAGGCAGCCAGTCCTCGCGCAGATCTTCTGCTGGCGGGCGAAAATCTGGCGCGAAGAAAACATCTTCAGCCCGGAAGGGTGGCAAATCCCGCCCGGCGGCGCGAAAGACGGCGGGTGCCAGGAAGCGCGGAGCCAAGAAAACAGGCGCCCGGAAATCCGCTGGTGGAAGAAAGGCGGCATCTTCGCGCAGGGGAGGCTCGTCCAGAACGAGGTCATCTCGCACAGGCTCTCGCTCGAAATCAGCCACCCGCCGCGGCGCTCGCAAGTCGAGCTCGAGGAGCCGCTCCAGGCGGTAAATTTCCCTACCCCGTGCGTAGTGCCCGAGGCGCGGTTACTCTCAAGTAGCCGCGCCTTTCCTTGGCCGGTCAACCACCCTGGAGCGAGGCTGGAGTGCAGGAGAGCGACGAGAAACCCGAACGGTCGTGGAAGAAAATCCTTCTCTCGGGCGGAGCCATCCTTGGCGCTGCGGCGGCATTCAATGCTTTTGCCCGAAAAGGCGTCGATCAGCTCACCAACCTGATTGGCGGTGAGGAAGGCGGGTTCGAGTGGCGTGACCGCCGAATCGCGTTCACGAAGCGCGGCGAGGGACCTGCGGTTCTTCTCGTGCACGGAATCCATCCCGCGGCGTGGTCCTATGAGTGGCGCAACAACGTCGACGCCCTGGCACATGGGAACACTGTTTACACCATCGATCTGCTTGGCTTTGGGCGCTCCGATCGACCAGCAATCCGTTACTCCGCTCGTTTGTACATCTCGCTCATCTCGGACTTCGTGAGTCGCGTTATTGACGCGCCATGCGTGCTCGTGGCGTCCTCACTTTCCGGAGCATACGCGATCGTTCTCGCGGCAAGAGATCCCCATCGGTTTCCCGCGGTAGCGCTCATTGCGCCGTCAGGCCTCGTTCGGCAGAACGAGCCCGTCGGACTAGGCGGAGAGGCAGGACGCCTCGCCGTTGAAACACCGATCGCGGGCACGGCAATGTTCAACGCGCTTGTCTCACGACCAAGTCTGCGGCGCTCCCTCCGCAGCAGTTACGCGAACGATGCGCTCGTTACTCGTGAGCTCGTCGAGATCTATTACGCCACGTCTCACCAGCGTGGTGCCCGTCATGCGCCCGCGGCATTTCTGTCCGGCCATCTCAATATCGACGTGCGTAACGCGCTAAGACGTCTCACTCAGCCAGCGCTCCTCGTGTGGGGTGAGCAAGGCTCCATCGCGCCCGTCGAGGAATTTCGTGGATTTCGCGAGCTCAAACGCGACTTCGAGATCTCCGTTCTCTCTCCCGCGGGCGACTTGCCACACGATGAGCGAGCCGAAGACTTTAATGTTATCCTATCCACATGGCTGAATCGCCTGTCGCTCTCCTCCGCGCCCACGCTAAACACGCTCCCTGGAACGCCCGCGGACTTGCCGCACACGCAACAGCTCTCGTAGATGCGGCAGGCGTAAGACCGACCAATGCATCTGCGCGTGCCGCGCCCACTGCGCGCGCCGTGCGATTCTATGTCGCGAGCGGATTGCTCGACCGCCCGGAGGGCACTGGCACCGGCGCGACGTATGGCTACCGCCACCTCCTTCAGTTGCTGTCGATCAAAATCCGCCAGCGCGAAGGACAAAGCCTCGAGACTATTCGCGCCGAGATGCGCGATGTCACCGGTGACGCGCTCGAGCGAAAAATCGCGCTTGCGTTGGCACCGGCCCTCGGATCCGGCGCGGATCTAGCCGTTACCCACGATGATGACATGGCTCTCCGCTGGCATAGACTCGCCGTCGCTGACGGAATCGAGCTTCACGTTCGTGAGGATTCGCCTGCCGCTCGCGAAGAGGCGGTAATTGCGATGCGAGAAGCTGTAAGAGCAGCACTGGGTCGCGCGGACATTCGCTGAACGCCCGCGACTCAGCAGAATTGAGCGCGACACCTGTCACATCACGTATCGCACCGATCGTTCGCCGCGTAAATGCTCGACTAATGCCTTCCTTGCTTCTGCACCTTCCTCCGGCGTCAACCAGCTTGCAATAGTGAATCGTCGACCGCGAGCTTCCACCGCGATCGCGACCCGCCCGCCACGCATCACCAGCAACGCGCCGGAGCCACGCGGCCGCGAGAGCGGATCGCGATCTGTTAGCTCTAGCTGCAAGCTGTAGATGTTCGCGGGATCGCTGGCAGCCATCACCACGAAGCCGCTGTCGCGCTCATCTGCAGTCGCTACACTTCGGAGCCACTCCACCGCATCCGGCATCGCGAACTGCGCGCCTCCCAGACCCTTTACGAAATATCCGCGACGAATTTCCCCACGAAACTCAAGTCGTTTGAGCTCTCGATAGATCGCTCTCCACGATGCGGGCGGGCGCTCGCGGCGCCACCAATCGCGCGACACAATCCCATAGCGCGCAAGCCACTGCCTGGCGATTCGCTCCGCGCGTTCTTCCTCCGTGAGGTCGGGGCCAAGGGTTCCTCGCCTCCGCACCAGCGACCAGCGTCCGGTCCACCCGCTTGGAGCTACGCCCGACATGTCGGGCCTTCTCCACTTGGGAAGACGCCGCAAATTTGGGCGACGCTGCACGATTCGTCGATTCGGCGATGGAGTGTAATCAGCCGGTAGCCAGCTCGTTGGATCGGGCGCGTTCCGCGGCAGCATTGGTTTCCACCGCCCCACCTCTCGCAGTGCTTCCACGGTGTCGTTCGTCAGGAGTCCCCACGCCACTAGCTCCCGGATCGCTTCACGCAGCGATAGCATGGTGAGCCCTGTGAGTGCCTGGATGTCGCCAATGAAGGAGGCGCCCTCTTCAGCAATCGTCGCCCTCACTTTCTCCGCGTTATCGCTGAGAGTTATCTCCTCGTCGTCTCTTGCCGCGAGCCACACCGACCCCGTACCGCGCTCGAAGAAACGAACACGCGCCAGCGGCATCGACCCCGATTCCGGATCGTAGTTTCCTTCTCCAACCCACACGGGCTCACCGGTCGCGCTGAATTGCGAGAGAAAACCGGGATCGTAGGCTCGCACTCGTGCCTTCAGGTAATCGCGGTCCCAGGCAGACGGTGGACGCGCGATACCATATAACTGTCGCATTGCGATGGCGGTGCCTTCCGCTCCCTCGAGCCGATCCCGCTGATCCACGTGCTGCCATCGCTGCATGAAGGCGGAGAAATGTACGAGTTCGACAGCTTCGATTTGCTTCCGCAGCGTGGCCAGCGCTCTTCTCCTTCCAACCTCTGCCACGCGCCGTGAGCACCATTCGATGTCTCGCACCTCGGGGCGGAATTTTCCTCGAACCAGTTTCCCCGTTCTCTCCCATTCAGTGAGACGCGCTTCGATCCATTCGCGGGTCCAGCCATAACGATCATGAATCTCCTGCGCGGTTACAGGTCCTGACTGAGTCAGAAATCGCGCGAGAACCTCGCGACGCGCGACGGATGCGTTGATCGCGGGCACCCGTAACACTTCAGGAACGACGTCGGCGACGTCGCGCTCAGTCAGCGCTGTCGTTGCGCGTACTCGTGCGAGTCGTTCGGCGCCGAACGCCGAGACATATCTGGGATACGTCTCTGTCAGAAGGAATCGCCACTCGAGCGCTCCCGGCGATCCAAGCTCGATAGCGATCATGCGGTCACTGGCGAGAAGATCATTGAGCGGGTCTCCACGAACACCCTCATCGCTTGTCGCGATCCGCGACCTCAACTCCTCTCCCGTCAAGTCGCCGGCTCGGTCCAATAGGTGCGCGAGCTCGTCATCCGTGCGCGCGCGTCTGCCAAGGGCAGTTCCTCGTCGCTCCGCCAGCGTCTGAGCTATCGCTTCAAGCGTGATGTCGTCCGAGCCCTCGCCTCCCATCACCTCGTCCAGCAGCGATCGGTCGAGCGAAAGCAGGGCGGCTCTCTGTTCCGCGCGCGGGGTGTCGTCGCCATATAGCCAGTCCATGACGAACCCGAATTGCAGGCCCGCCGCGAAGGGGGACGGCGCATCGGTGTGAACCGTGTGAATTCTGATATCGCCCGATGCTATGTCAGCGAGTGTATCCTTGAGACCCTGCATGTCGAATGCATCCTGCAGCACCTCGCGATAGGTCTCGACAAGGATCGGGAAGCTCGGAAACTGCGTTACTGTCTGGAGCAGGTCGAGCGACTTGAGGCGCTGAAGCCAGAGTGGCATTCTCCGCCGTGGATTCCCGCGCGGCAACAGCAGCGCGCGCGCTGCATTCATTCTGAAGCGCGCGCCGAATAAGGATGTCGAACCTACTTCTTCCATTACGAGCTGCTGCGCCTCTGCGCCAGAAAGGCCGAGCAGTGGTTCAATCGGCGTCGTCATTCCAAGATCCGGCAGGCGCAGCATGATCCCATCGTCAGTCGTCTGGACCTGGAGGTCGGTGTCGTCGATCGCTTCGCGCACCCTCTGAGCCAAAGCCATCCCCCACGGCGCATTGATCCTGCCCCCAAATGCGGCGTGAATCACGATGCGCACCGCGCCAGTCTCATCGCGAAACTGCTCGATTACGATGTTCTTGTCGTCGGGCACAACGCCAGTCGCTGCTCTCTGCGCACCGATGTATTTCACCAGAGAGTTCGTGGTGGCCACGTCGCATCCATACTTGTCGGCGAGTCTTGTCTCGTCTGGCGCCTCCGCAAGCTCGCGACGCAGCTCGCCCACCCGCTGACTCAGCATCAACGATCTCGCCATGTATTCGCCGTGCCAGAACGGCATTCGCGCGGGAACTCCAGGCGCCGGCGTTACCACGACTCGATCGTGCTCGATCGCTGCTATTCTCCAGGTCGATGAGCCGAGCTGAAACACATCACCCATTCGGGATTCATGAACGAACTCCTCGTCGAGCTCTCCCAGGCGCGTACGATCGGGAAGATTCACCGTGTATAAGCCGCGATCGGGGATCGTACCGCCCGAGATGACCGCCGTCATTCGCGCTGCTCGTGATCCAATGAGCCGATCGTTTACACGGTCCCACGTTATTCTCGGTTCCAGCTCCGCCACGATGTCTGATGGATATTTTCCCGAAAGCATCGCGAGTACTTCATCGAAGGCGCCGCGAGTGAGCTGATGATAGGGATACGACCGGCGTACCAGGCGATAGAGATCCTCCGTGCTCCAATCATCCACCGACACAGCCGCGACGATCGCCTGCGCCAGAACATCGAGTGCGTTTTGAACGACATGCGTCGGCTCGACTTCGCCCGCCCGCATCGCCGCAACTATTGCGGCGATCTCCACCGCATCATCCCGAAAGGTCGGTACGAGTATCCCTCGACTGGCGACTCCAAGGGTATGGCCCGCGCGTCCTATTCGCTGGAGAGCAGAAGCCACGCGCTTGGGGGACTGGAGTTGGATGACCAGGTCCACTGAACCGATATCGATCCCGAGCTCCAGAGAGCTGGTCGTTATCAGGGCGCGAAGTGAGCCAGCCTTCAGCCGCTCCTCCAGCGCGAAGCGTCGCTCGCGCGCCAGCGATCCGTGGTATGGTAGCGCCAACTCTTCTTCCGCGAGCTTATTTACCCGCGCGGCGATCTTCTCCGCCTGCGCTCTGTTGTTAACGAAAACCAGAGTTGTGCGGGACTCGCGAATATGCTGGAGTACCAACGGTGCTACGGCTGGCCAGATACTTCCGCCGACGTTCCCGAGATCGGCGACGGGGGACTCGACGGAGATGATCATCTCCTTTGTCAGCCCGCAGTCGACAATCGTAACCGATCGGAACACCGGCGGATCTTCTTCGCGGCTGTCACAGCCCCCCAGAAAACGTGCAACCTCTTCGAGCGGCCGCTGCGTGGCAGAGAGCCCGATTCTCTGCAGTGGGCTTTCGACGAGCGCCTCGAGCCTTTCAAGAGTGAGCGCCAGATGTGCTCCCCTCTTCGTGCCGGCAATTGCGTGAATCTCGTCCACGATTACAGCACGCGTGCTACTGAACATCCCACGGCCCTTCACCGTGGTGAGCATGATGTTCAGCGACTCGGGCGTCGTGATCAGAATGTGTGGAGACTTCCGGAGCATGCGCGCACGCGCCGATGCTGGCGTATCGCCGGTTCTCACGCCCACGCGGATCTCCGGAAACTCCTGGCCCGCTGCGATGAACCTGGCGCGAAGATCCGACAACGGACGATCCAGATTCCTCTGGATGTCATTGTTCAGCGCCTTGAGGGGAGAGATGTAAAGAAGATGCACGGCATTCGGCAGCGGTTCTTCACTGCCGCGCACGATGAGCTCGTTCAGCTCCCACAGAAAGGCGGCGAGTGTTTTACCCGTTCCTGTAGGCGCGAGGATCAGTGTGTGAGATCCGCTCGCAATGGCCGGCCATCCTGCCCGCTGTGGATCACTCGGCGCACCGAAAGTCTCCTCGAACCACTGCCGAACAAGCGGGTGAAATCGATCAAGCATGGAGTGACTGTCTGTCACATCGCGGGCCAACCGACGAGCTCGGGAGCGTTAAAGCACCCGCCGCAGTTTCTGCGCGCCCCACTCGAGGATCTTGCTGGATATTGGCCGTTTGCGGAACTCGTCCAGCTTGATCTCCTTCGAATATTTGATGTCATCGGCGAAAATCGAATCCATCTGGGCTCCAACAGTCGAGTCGAGCGCGACGAGCAGCGACTCGTCGTTGAACGAGAGCGACCGGTTGTCGAAGTTCATCGAGCCGATGTACGACCATAGTCCATCAACCACCATGCTCTTCGCGTGCATCATAGTGGGCTGATACTCATAGACCTTCACGCCGCCCTCGAGCAGCTTCTCATAGTACGTCCGGCCCGCGTACCACGTCGTTTTGACGTCGGTCTCCTTGCTCACCGTGATCACTCTGACATCGACGCCACGTTTTGCCGCGGCGAGCAGTAGCTGCAGGAAATTTTCGCCGGGCACGAAGTAGGAGTTCGTGATGTAAAGAGTCTTCCTCGCCCCTGCGATCGAGAGCGCGAGAAAACGCTCGGCCGGTGTACTTCCGTTGCTCGGAATCGTATGCATCAGGCCCGCTTTGACATCCCCCATGGACGCGAACGCGCTCTTGGGGAAGAACATGTCCCCGGTGAGAAGCTCCCCCGTAGCTTCCGCCCAGCCGGCCGCGAACGTCGCCTGAAGTGCGGCCACCGTCGGGCCCTCGAATCTCACATTGCTTTCGCGCCACTGATCCTTGTGGTGGCCGTCGCCAAGCCAGTAGTCAGCCAAGCCGAAGCCGCCTGTATAGCCGATCCTGCCGTCAACTACTACCACCCGAACGTGCGACCGCTGCGCTGCCTTCTGGAGATTGTACCATCGGAGCGGTCTGAGCCAGACTACCTCGACGCCGGAGGCGCGCAAGCGCTTGATCCATTCAGGCTTTAGCGGCTGCGAGCCAAACGCGTCGAGCAGAAGCAGAACGCGAACCTTGTGCTGCGCTCGCTCTATCAGATACTTGGCAAGCGTGTCCGCGACCGCACCGGGCTGGGAGTAATACATCTGCACTGTGATGGTCCGCTGCGCTGACGAGAGATCCTTCCACAGTTGCGGATAGGTTCCATTCCCATCCAGAAGGATCTGCACGCTGTTACCCGGATCGATGTGCGTTCCCGTAAAAAGCTCGATGCTCCGCGCGAACAAAGAATCATTGATTGCCGGTGGACCGTCTCTGTCGCCCTCCGCAATGACACTCCGCACCGGAGTGTCGTGTGTGACTGAAAGGATGCCGATAAGCGCCAGTACCAACGCGAACAACACCAGAGCCGCAATTGCGATGTACTTGATCAGTGACATATTCTCTCTGCATGACCTACGTGGCCCGCCGTCGAATTGCGACGCGTGCTATCGTTCTCGACCGGTCGCTCGAATCGCTTCCCATCTTTCGACTGAGCGACTCCGCCGAGGACTCGGCAATCTCCTTCTCTCCGGAGAGTGGCGGCCGCTGGCGCGTTCTCCCGAGTCCCGGAGATCGATTGCCGGGCACCTTCGACCAGGATGTCTACGTCGAGCTGCTCCACCGCTACCACGAAGCTGGGTTCCCCGAGGACGGTGTCATCACTTTCACTCTCCACTCATTCCTGCGATCGATTGGACGCCGCGTCGACGGGAGAACGTACGAACAGCTCCGATCCGCCCTCACTCGTCTCGAGCGGACGATCCTCGAGTCGAGCGGGGTGTACGTTGCAGCAAGCGAGCAACAGCCGCTAGACGGACGATTCACGATTCTCTCATCTGTCTCCATTGCGCGGCGGCGTCTTGCGGAACGCGAACAATTCACTCTTTTCCCCATTCTCACAGCCTCAGAGCCCGGCGATGCCCGAGTGACGATTGGGCCCATCATCCGAGCGAATATTGCGGCTGGTCACACCGTCACTCTGTCCGCCACTCACTACCTCTCGCTGACAAACCCCGTCGCGCGAAGACTTTACCGACTCCTCGAGGTCGCGCGCGAAGACGGGATGGTGACTTGGAGGGTGCCACTCTCATCACTTGCTGAGCAGTTGCCGTTGACGCAGCGGTACCCATCGCATTTACAGCGTGTGCTCCAGCCCGCCCACGAGATGCTTCTCGCCGCCGGTCTACTCCGCGACGCAACGTTCCGGCAACTGAATCGCGATTGGCTCGTCGACTACGTCCTCGCGTCGAGGGCGCCGTAACCGAAATTCGCTGTTCCCGTGGTGCCTTTTGTGCGTCATTTGAGGAACAACTGCCTCGTCGTGGGCGTATCTATTAGCTTAACGCCCTCTCCACTATAATAGCCCGTATGTCACGATCGAGAAAAAGCATGCTTGTCGGCCTGGTACTCATTCCACTAATGGCCGGCGGCTTCGTATTCCAGCAGCATGA
>CADDZN010000009.1 GCA_902812375.1 bacterium
CTTCGAAGCTCAGGGTCACGGACAACTCTTGGTCAACCTTGGCACTCCAACGGGCAGCAGTGTAATCGAGGCCGCAAACGGTTACGCCGCGATCGAGTTCGTCCCTCCGCCGGCGGGCGAACCTGCAACGATCGTTGCACGAACTCAGGAGATCAACGGCGCAAGAATGGATCTCGTCGGCTCGTCGGTCGTTCCACCAGACGCGAAGCGCTGAACGATGGAGATGACCTTTCGCTGGTTCGGTGAAGCAGATCCGATTCCACTTTCGTACATCCGGCAGATCCCGGGCGTCACGGGAATAGTGACCGCTCTTTACGATGTTGCAGTCGGAGAAGCGTGGTCGCGTGATGCGCTGCGGCAGCTCCAGGAAACTGTCGAGGCTGAAGGTCTCCACCTCGCGGTAATCGAGAGCGTTCCCGTTCATGAGGCCATCAAAATCGGACGCCCTGACCGCGATCGCTTCATCGAGAGCTACTGCGAGAGCATTCGCGCGATCGGTGAGGTTGGAATCGGCGTCCTCTGCTACAACTTCATGCCGATCTTCGACTGGACGCGGACGGATCTCGCGCTCCGCCTCGAGGATGGCTCGACCGCACTCGCCTACGATGACAGCCAGCTCGCGCGCATTGATCTGTCGAAGGGAACTGGAGATCTGCCAGGTTGGGCTACAGCGTACGACGCGCGAACACTCGCCATGCTACTCGAGGAATATCGCGCCGTCGACGAGGAGCGGCTCTGGGATAATCTCGCGCACTTTCTCGACGCTGTAATTCCCGTCGCCGAAAGCGCCGGGGTACGGATGGCAATTCACCCCGACGATCCGCCGTGGAGGATCTTCGGGTTACCACGAATCATCACGAACGCCGAAGCACTCGAGCGGTTCACGAAGCTGGTCGACAGTCCCACGAATGGAATCACGTTCTGCACCGGCTCCCAATGAGCCGGTCCCGCCAACGATCTCCCCTCAATGGCGAGCCAATTCTCGAAGGCGAGCCGAATCAACTTCGTGCACGCGCGCAACGTCAAAGTCACAGGCGCTCATCAATTTCACGAGGCCCCTCATCCGGGAAGGTTTGGTGATGTGGATATGCGTGCAGTTTTGCGCGCTCTCCAGACGGGCGGGTTCGACGGGCCGATGCGTCCGGATCACGGCCGCATGATCTGGGGCGAGCACGGTCGCCCCGGGTACGGACTCTACGACCGCGCACTCGGCGCAACCTATCTGCAGGGACTATGGGAAGGATTGGAAAGAGATGAAGGCAATGATTGAACGGTTCACTTCGCCGCGGACACGAATAATGGCCGGCGCAATGCAGTTCCCGCTCGCTCTGATTCTTGCGTCGTGCGCGCCGAGTGCCACTACGATCGTCTCGCCGCCGTCTCCGGCGCGTACCGATCTGGTCGTCGCGCGCGAAAGTTTTCTCGCGGAAGCGCGGCAGCGAATCCAATCGCACGATTCCTCTCTGGCTGCCGCATATGAAACGCTGATTAGGAGTGCCGACCGAGCGCTGACAGGTGAGCCGCCTTCGGTAGTGCAGAAGCGCAGGATTCCGCCAAGTGGCAATCCGCACGATTACATGAGCATGGGAACCTATTGGTGGCCGGACTCGACCAAGCCGGGCGGAGTGCCGTATGTTCGCCACGATGGCCTGGTGAATCCCGAGACCCTAACCGACTTCGACGACGCGCGGTTTGCCAGAATGTTGGACGCTGTTCAGGCGCTCACTCTCGCGCACTACTTCACCGGGGATCCGAAGTATTCGCGCCGAGCTGTGACATTTCTGCGCGTCTGGTTCATTGATTCAGCGACGAGAATGAATCCGAACCTGCAGTACGCGCAGGCGATTCCCGGCGTGACGGAGGGTCGCGGCATTGGAATCATCGATACGCGTGGCATTGCGCAGGTCATCGACGCTGTCCAGTTGCTCGCCAGAGATTCCGCGCTCTCTGCTGCCGACTACAGCTCGATCGTCGCGTGGTGCCGCGCCTACATGCGCTGGCTTCTCGACAGCAAGAATGGGCGCGACGAGCAGGCTGCCAGGAACAATCACGGAACCTGGTACGATGTTCAGGTAGTATCACTGGCGTTGTTCACTGGTGACACCACCTTTGCTCAGCGTCTCCTCTATAACGAAACAGTTCCGAGAATCGAGGTGCAGATCCGCGCTGATGGTTCGCAGCCGCTGGAGCTCGAGCGCACTCGTCCGATTCACTACAGCGCATTCAATCTGGATGCGTACACTGAGTTGGCCGAGATGGCGAGACATGTCGGCGTGGATCTCTGGGGCTTTGAGGGTCCCTCCGGTGGGAGCATACGGAAGGCGTTGATCTTTCTCGCGCCCTATGCTGACACCTCGAGGAAGTGGTCGAAGCCTGATGTGACGCCAGTTCCACTCGAGGATATCGCCGCCCCGTTCAGGCGAGCAGCGCTGGCGATCCCCGATCCGCGATTCACGGCTGCTCTCGCAACGCTCACTCGCAATCGGCCCGATACTTCGCGCGACAGACTTTTTTATCCGCCAGCTCCGGCGGCAGTGGGAGAGATCAGCTCGATTATCGAGCGGGCACTCACCGGAGCGGCGGAGAAGCTCAGGCGAAGCGCGACGACTCTCGACCCGGCAAATGGCTACCCAAGATTCGTCAGCGCTTCTGGCGGAAGCTGGCAGCAACAATCTGCCACACAATGGACGAGCGGATTCTTTGCGGGAACGCTTTGGTACATGTATCAACTCGCTCGACAGCCGGAGTGGAAGGATCTGGCCGAGAGGTGGACGGAGGGTCTCGAGAGCAACAAGTCGATCACGACTACTCACGACCTGGGCTTCATGATCTTCGACAGCTTTGGTCGTGGCTATTTGCTGACGGGAAATCCGCACTACAAGGAAGTGGTGCTCGATGCGGCGAGATCGCTGGCGACGCGCTACAACCCGCGGGTGGGTGCGATCAAATCCTGGAACACCGAGCGAGCGAAAGATCAGCGCGCAACATGGAAGTATCCGGTGATCATTGACAACCTGATGAACCTCGAGCTGCTCTTCTGGGCGGCGGAAAACGGCGGCGATCCCGCCTGGAAACAAATCGCTGAGCAGCACGCACTGACCTCGGCACGCGCTCATGTGAGGCCCGATGGGAGTACGGCGCACGTCGCGCTGTTCGATCCGGCAACTGGCGCCCTCGAGAAGACAGTTACCTGGCAGGGCTACTCGGATTCATCGGCGTGGGCGCGTGGGCAGGCGTGGGCGATTTACGGATTCGCGAATGCGTACGCGCATACGCGGCGACCGGAGCTGCTCGCGGCGGCGCAGAAGACTGCCGACTATTTCATCGCGCACCTCCCCGCTGATGGAGTTCCCTACTGGGACTTCCGTGATCCCGCGATCCCAAACGCGCCGCGCGATGCATCGGCTGCCGCGATCGCAGCTTCGGGTTTACTCGATCTCGCTCGCTTTACGGATGCGGGGGCGTCGGCTCGATACAGGAGTACCGCTCAGAAGATTCTGGTGACTTTGGCGCGGGACTACACTGCCGGACCGGAGAGCGCCGCGATCCTCGAGCACTCGGTAGGAGGACGGCCGCAGAATTCCGAGGTCGACGTTGGAATTATCTACGCCGACTACTATTACGTCGAGGCGCTTCTCAAGCTCAGCGGAACTATCCGGATGAGTGCATCTAATGCTTTGAAGAGCGTGCTTCCCGGTTTGAGCCGTTAGCTGAGGGCAGTTAGCAAAAGCGGACCACAATCAGAACTCGGCCAACTGCCCCACGGCTCGGCTTTTGTCCTCGGTCCTCGATCCTCAATCAGTCCGCAATTATCAATGCACTTGGTCCTCAGCCCTCGGTCCTCTAGCTCTTAGCTAAGAGCCGATGGCCCAGCAAGCCCTGCCGCTAACGCCGCGCTATTCGCTTTCACAAGCAGAGTGAGCAAATCTTTCGCGCTCAGGATCGTGCAATCACTAGCCGGGTCTAGCTCGAGGCAGCGTTCCTCGTGCCTCCCGGATATCCGCGCGTAGCCCCGCAATCTCGTTTCGGAGCAGCTCGATCTCCTTCCGCCCGGGAATCTCCGCTTCGTCATCATCGGCGTCCCGCCGGACGAAGTAAGTCGCGAGCGAGGCAGTAACGTATCCCCAAACCGCAAATGCATAGACGGCGAGCAACAGGCAAAGCAGGCGGCCTTCAGCCGATTGCGGCCAGTAGCTCGAGCCGAGGGTCGTCATGATCATCGCCGTCCACCAGAGCGCTGACCCGTAGTCGCCGATTGCCGCTGCGCCTGGCAAGCCCCGCTCGAACGCGTACATCCCCTTGTCTTCGGTCAACTCCGTCAAGACTTGGATTTCAAGGTCCAAGCGCGGCGTGAAGCAGAGAGATCAACCTTGACCGCGGTCGCTCCGCACTCTATGGTCACTCACCGCCAACCCGAAGGCACCCTGCATCGCTTCACCATTGGAACAGTTCTTTTCGCCTCGGCCGCCATCACAATCACGCCGCCGGTCCTGGCGCAAACTGCTCCGACTCCTACAGCAGCCGCCCCGACCAGGACGGGCAAAGCTCAAATTTCTGGCGTCGTCGTCGATAGCTTGAACGGGCGGTATCTCTCTGATGCGGACGTGGTAATCGATGGGGTCAATGCCACACTGCGCACCGATTCCGTCGGCGCCTTTCGGATCGACAGTCTTCCGCCCGGCACCTACCAGGTAGGAGTGTTCCATCCTCTGCTCGATAGCTTGGGCACTGCGCTCGCCACGCGGTCTTTCCACGTCGGACCGGACAGTGCGAGCTATGTAATCCTCGCTGTGCCGTCAGCGGCGACGATCGTCAGCAGACTTTGTCAGAATCCGAACGACGGCGCGGGATCGTCGGCAATAATCGGTCACGTCCATGATCCGGAGACTCTCGAGCCCATTGCTCACGCCGAGGTTTCGATTGCGTGGACGGACATCATGGTCTCCAAAGAAGTCGGCATCCGTCGCACTCCACGTTTGATCCGCGACTCCACCGACAAATCCGGAGCGTTCAAGATTTGCGGATTGCCCAACTCTCTGCAGGGCACGCTCCAGGCGCGGCGTGGCACCACTGCCACTCCGGAGATTCCCATCTCACTCGGCGATCGCCCCGTCGAGTTACTCGCGCGCGATCTCTTGCTCACATCATCCGATTCGTCCGCGAAGGTCGGAAGTGCAGCAGTTTCGGGTACGGTTCTCCTCGAGGGAAACGCGCCGGGAGTGGGCACCCGAATCGAGCTGGTCGGAACCGATAAAGTCGCGATGACGAATGAAAAGGGCGAATTCGAGATGCAAAACCTTCCGTCCGGCAGCATGGTACTGTTTGCCCGGCACCTCGGGTACGGAGCCAAGATGATTCCGGTCGATCTGTCATCCCGCGAAAAGAAGACGGTCGCAATCAAGCTCGCGAAATTCGTCTCGGTCATGGATCCGGTGCTCGTGACCGCTCGGAGGTCCGCGGCGCTCGACAAAGTCGGGTTCGGCGAGCGCAGCAGGTCTGGCTTCGGGTACTACCTGGGTCCCGATCGAATCTCGCGCATGCACCCAATCTATGTCACGGATCTTCTCCGACAGATCCCCGGACTTCGACTGACTTATGGCGGCCCCGACGGCCCCGCAATCGTAGGCTCACGCGGCACCACGAACGGCTGCGTTCAATATTTCCTCGACGGTATGCCGTACACCGAGATGACGCCTGGCGACGTGAACCAATTCGTGAACGGTGGTGAAGTCACTGCCGTCGAGGTTTATCAGCCCGGTCAGACTCCTGGCCGATTCATGGGAATCGGTAATTCGTGCACGACCATCGTGCTTTGGACGCGGTTCACGACGGGAAACTGACAGCAGCCCTTCGCGCCATTCCTACTTTCGCGACGGCCAGAAACACCTCCTTAGCTTTCAGGCGCTACGGCAGGCGCCAGATGTCGAGCACTCCCGAGGTCTGGTGCCCGTTTGCGTTTCCCTCGGGCAACGCGATCCGACCGTCCACCACTATCGGACTGTTCCAGTGTCCGCTGCCGGATCCGAGCGTCGCCAACTGCTGTCCCGATTCTGGCGAGTAAACGCGCAAGCCACCGTCGGGATCGTAGACATACAACAGGCCGCCCGCGATCACGGGGCTCGTTCCGCCATTCTTGTTGCGCCATTTCTGCTCGAGGCGTCCGCTCGTCAATGTCCACGCGGCGGTCCCGCCACCATCCGCTGCGAACATCCATGTCATTGATCCCGAACGCATCACCGCCGGCGCCGTAAATAAGCCGCTTCCCGACGGAGTCGGCACGCTCTGAGTTTCGCCACCGCGACGTGGCGTCGCGCCACGAGCTCGAGCGAATTGCAGCAGCCGGATAGTGCGATCCTTACCGCCCTGCGCGACGTATCCACCGCCGAGCAGCACTGGGGATGTCGAGCCGACATCGGCGTCACGTGAGTCGAGCTCCTCGGTGTTCGACGGCGTGTAGTTGTCGATCATCCTCGTTGCACTGGAGTCGAGTGCGATCGTCGCGTCGCCCCAATTGGTGCGCCCATCCCACTTGCCGTCGCCGGTCGCAATGAAGATGTCGCCCGTCGTTGTGTCGATCACCGCGCCCGCACGTCCCCAGATGGCGGAGCCGCTTTCATCGCACGACGCAGGATCTATCAGTCCTTGCCTGTCGCTGCAGAGCGAGTTCCACACATTCAGTAACCGGCCGCTCGCTGCGTCGAGTATCGCGACGTGGCCCTGGTACGGTGGCGCGTCACCGATGTAACCGCCAGTAGTCGCGATGATATTTCCGTGAAAATAGTTGAGTGGCGACGCAATTTTCTCCCGCTCCGGCAGTCTGGTGATTGCCGTACTCCACACGACGCGCCCATCCGCCACCGCGAGTTTCTGGATATGTCCATCCGGCGATGCCGCGTAGATGAAATTTCGATCCGGATCCGCAACAGGCGATGAGTTCGTCATGCGGCGCGATCCGGCCCAGCCATCGTAACCGGACGGCGTGAACCTCCAGAGAACATTTCCGTTGTCGGCATCGATCGCGAGCGTTTTGCCGTAGGTCGTCGTCACGAAAAAGACATCGTGAGTTCCGGATCCAGCGCGCACGCCATGCAGATAGATCGGCGATGCGTCGACAGTCCCGTCGAGCTGAACCTGTTGCCGGCGGAGTGTTGCGACGTTCTGCGCGGTGATCCCGGTCTCGACGGGAGAGAAGCTGGATCGGCTCGCGTCCCAGCCAAAGCGCGTCCAGTCGTGTGTCGACGTGATGCGTCTTGGCGGAACTGATTCTGCCGGCGTCTCGGACCGTGCGCCACTGTCCGCGAAGGATCGCGCCGATGGCGCGGCGCCACACCCCGCGCTCGAGACAATCCAGATAAAGCCGCCGACTGCGCGTAGATAATTCATATGCCGTTGCGTTAAGGGTCCTGTCGCGCGGGAATCTCCGGATGTATGGAGCGTTAGTCCAAAAGTGTCAATCTCCCGTGAGCCAAATGAGAGTTTCGTATATTCTGGAATGACTTCCAACGTGGCCGAGCCGCGGCGGCCGATTCTGGGAATGGGCGCGGCACTGGTGGTAGTGGCGCTGCTGATTCTGATTGCATTTGGCTACTGCTCCAGCCGCCTCGTCACCGGCAACCTCCTCGGCAAAAACTCCACGACGATAACGAACGATGTCGTCGTCCAGCAGGTTCGCACCGTCGCGAAGCTCGTCTCCAGTGAGGCAACCGTGCGCGATGTCGTGGTATACGAGAATACGTGGTACGGCTCTACCAAGCGGTCGCTGGTGGTCGTCACCGGACGCCTGCTGGCGGGGATCGACCTCCGCGACAACCCTGATGTCAGCATCGATCACGCGCGCAAGCACATCACTATTCGCATCCCCAGGGCGAAGCTGCTCGCCGTTGAGATCACCGACATGCACACCTACGATGAGCGCGGCGGGCTGTGGAATCCGTTCACTCGTGAAGACCGCGACGCCATCCAACGCCAGGCCAGAGCGCAGCTCACCGCGGCCGGCAACCAGCTCGAGCTCCTGCGGCACGCGAACGAGAGTGCCGTACAGATGCTCCAGATGCTCCTCGCCAGGGACGGCTACACAGTGGACGTCACCTTCCGCTGACGGAGGCCCCGGAACTTTTTTTGCGGGACTCGCGTAGGGGCAAATGGAGGTCGCACAAATGACGAGCCCTCACCACCACACGATGAGTCAGTTGACTGACCCACACCCCGTTCGTCCGGGTACGAGCGCCGCGCTAACGGCGCGGACCATCGATGCGACAGTTCATCCGCCCATTGTCCGCGCACAGGAAGCCGTCGCCGCCTTCATCCCACGCGTTGCTGCTCCCCTGAGCGCTGTTTCCCCGCTTTTTGTTGGAATGATTGGCGGCACGATGGTATTGCTATGGATTGCGCATCGTGCGCGCTTCCGTCCCGCCGGTCTCTTGTTCTCAGCGATGCTCATGGTGATGCTGACATCGTTTCATCCAATGGCTAAGCCTGCGCAATCAGCTCAAGCCGATGACGCAATGATTGGGACGACCGACACCTGGACGCCTCGAGACCGCTACCAGATGCCGATGCCTGCGGCCGAGGCTCCGGATGTCGAGCAAATGGCTGAGCCGCCCGAGACAATGAACGAGCCTGATGACTTCAGCCTGCCGGACGGCGAGTACCGTGTTCGTAGCTATCGACTCGTAATTCCGCCGAAGCTGCGCGCCGACCTCGTGCCGGCGGAGGAGTTGATGAGATTGGAGCAGGACGCCATGCGTCAGCAGCTCCGCGCGTCGCTCGAGCATCTCGAGCGTCGGATGCGCGCGGAAGCGCGGCGGAGGGAGCGGGAGCTGCGGAGGCACTGGTAGGCGGAAATATCCTGTACGCAGTCATTTGATGTTGCAGCCTGTCGGCCGACACGTATATATATTGTAGATACGTATTGGCAACCTACCCAGGCAGGCACGCATGATCACGACTATCCAGCGCTGGGGGAACAGTCTCGCGCTACGCATCCCCAAACCGTTCGCCGCTCAGGCCTCACTAGAGGAAAACAGCGAAGTCGATATCTCCATCAATGGAGATAGAATCATCGTACGCCCCGCAGCGAAGGAGTGGAAGCTCGGCGATTTGCTCGCTGGGATAACCCGGAACAACAGACACAGCGAGACAAGCTGGGGCCATAGAACCGGCACCGAAGCCTGGTGAAGCGTTCGTCCGCGAAAAGCCAGTATGTTCCTGACCGAGGCGATGCTTTGTGGCTGACGTTCGAGCCACATGCCGGCCACGAACAGGCGGGGCGAAGGCCAGCCGTGGTCGTCTCGCCGAAGCGGTACAACGGTCTAACTGGGCTTGCCCTGCTCTGCCCTATCACTAGTCAGGTCAAGGGTTATCCCTTCGAGGTCACCCTTCCACTCGGCCTTCCGATAGGTGGCGTGGTGCTATCTGATCAGGTGCGAAGTGTCGATTGGCGGGCGCGAAAAGCGTCGAGGATATGCACGTTGCCCCCAGCCACCATCAGGGAAGTAGTCGGCAAACTCCGCGCGTTGGTATTCGAAGAGGCCGGTTGACGCGCGCCGTTTCAGGTTACCCGCCCCGCCCCGGCAAGACAGAAATCGAAGTAGTCGAGGCTCGCGTCCACCCGCGCCAGCAAACCTTCCGCTATTCCGAGTCGAGCGTCGGGGACTTCGCGGACCTGTGCCTCGATCACGTGCTGCAGCCAACCCTCCGCGTGTCCGATGTCGATGATCGCGTGCGCGCCATAATAGACGACGGTTTTCTTGCGGATTCCGAGTCTGGTCGCACCATGCACAACGCGCGTGCACCGTTGCGGCGCCAGCAACTCGACGGCCCCGAGCACACCCTGGGCGCGATAGGCATTGCGGCGGTGGATGCAGCTCCAGATCATCAAGTTGATCCCCGACAACACCTCCCACGGTAGCTCATTGGCATCGGGCGCGGCAATCCTCAGGTCGTCGATCAACTGGTGGAAAAGGTGAGTGTGGACCGCATGATCGCGCCCCCTCCCCATCTCGTCCCAGTAGTTGCTCGCCATCTCCATCTTTACCTCGCCCCGCGTTCCAACCTGCGCGAGCGCCACAAGATCATCGAAGGCCGCTTCTCCCGCGCATTCCATCCTCAGAAACCATTCGAGCTGCGCTCTCGTCGCATCCGATGCCAGGAACGCGTAGAGGTCGTGCTCGTAAAGAGGATGATTGAATGCCGCGAGCTGATACCAGCCTGCGAACTCCTTCGGGTCCGACGGCAAATCCTCGAGCGAGATGCCGGCCGTCTTCCGAACACGCCGTAGAACGTCGCGCTCCCAGGGGCCCTCGAGCTCGCGCATCATTCGACAAATGAACGGATGGAATTGGTAGGTCGGTCGACCCGCCGGCGGTATCTGGGTGTGTTGCCTGTAGACAAGGAGAAGCGCGCGGTGAAAATCGGAGCGCGCGGAGTGCTCGATCCAGTGCGCAGTATGCCGGTCGGTGGTTCGATCCTCAGGATATGCAGCCCTCGCCAAGTCCCGGGCGAGGTGGATCAGTCGCTCCTCAGTGCCCACGTCGCGATCGAGCTCTGCGTCGAGGCTCGGGGACTCGAGCAGTGAGGCGAGCCTCTCCGAAAGCGAGTCCGTCGGTTGGGACACACCGTCCCTGCGTTGCACCAGTGCTACTGTTGGGAGCTCGATCGATTTCAACATGAAATGAGAAGGCCGGTTTCCAGTCCGTGTCACCGCTTGCATCTTACTTGCGCGATGCACTGCTTTTGCAAAACGTGAGCCTTCCTTCGCTCCTAGACGAAGCCTGGAGACTGGAACCATTCCGTCCTCCATTTGCGTTCAGCGCATTCTTCTCTCCAGAAGACACGCTCCTGTGCGTCTGCGCCGCTGACGCCGCTCACCACACACTCACCGAATCACTTTCTCCAGAGGCGCATAGGCACGATTTCCAGGTCGCGGAGCTCACTTCCGGCAGCGGACTCGTTGGCTTGTCAATCCTCCGCCAGAATCCTCGCGCAAGATTGTTCGGCCTCGATGTCGAGGGCGATGCGGCCCATGTCGCCGAGCGCAATGCGATCCTGCTCGATCTCGATTCGCGGACGAGATTCGCTCGAGCTGACCTGTGGTCAGCGACGACTTTGCGCATGCTGCAGAAGCAAAAACCGCGACTGATCGTCTGCAATCCACCCTATGTTCCTGAGCCGCCAAGCTCACGGATGCAGATGGAGGCAGGAGCGGGTCCGCATGGCACCGCGCACATCCTGCGCGCACTGGAGCTGACGCGTCTCGTCCAGCCCGATGCGCTCGCCCTGTCGTGGTGCAGCCTCTCCGATCCCGCGGGAGTCGTCGCGGCAGCGGAAGGCAGTGGATACGAGCTCGATACGTTGTACGCTTGCGCGATTGCGGACGGAGAGTACTCAGGCTCCGTGCATCCGTATCTACGCGATCTCAGCGAGTGTTTCATAAATGAGCAGCCTGATACGCTGACGGCCGTCGCGCCGGACGGATCCGCCAGCTTCTCCTTTCTGTTGTTTTCGGGCGCGTTCATACGTCGAGGTGTGCGCGATCGTCCAGGCCCGCAAAGCAACAAATCCTCCACCGGAAACACCACCGGGCAGCAGAATGCCGCCGTTGCTGTCGAGAATATCTGTCGAGATTTCGCTCGCGCTGGAATTCCAGCGCTCCAGTCCGCCACGGCTCCCTTTGCGCTCCATTGCTCGCTTCTTACCCGGTGGGACGAGCTCGAGCTGCGGGTGATGCTGCACGGCGAGAGCAGTCGACCGGGCACGGAAGGCGAGTGAGATTTCTCGGCATCGGCGATACCGTAGATCTCGGCGACATGTATCTGCGGCTTCAATCGTCCGGCCATGAAGTTAGAACCTTTGCTGCAGACACCGAAGCGCATGACGTGATGAGATCGATGCTCCGCTTCACCGATGACTGGCGGCAGGAGCTCGATTGGGTACGCGCGGCCGGTACCGACGGTGTAATTCTGATCGAAACTGCGTCGCTCGGCGAAACCCAGGACGAGCTGCGCCGCGACGGCTTCAACGTCATTGGCGGTAGCGCCCTCGGCGATAAACTCGAGAACGATCGGGAGTACGGCCAGTCAGTGCTGCGCAGTCTCGGAATGCGCACAGCCGCGAGTCGCGAATTCACCAGCTTCAGCGACGCGATCGAGTTCATCGAGCGAACGCGCGGCCGCTACGTCTTCAAGCTCAATGGTAGTGAGTGGTCTTCCACTCGCGGGTACGTGGGCGCGATGGAAAATGGAGACGACATGCGCGCCTTTCTCCGCGCATCGCAGCGGACGTGGCCCACTCTGGAAAAACAGTCATTCGTGCTCATGGACCACGTGACCGGTGCCGAAGTCGGAGTGGGAGCCTTCTTTGATGGCGAGAGATTCCTCGAGCCAGCGAATCTCGATTGGGAGCACAAGCGCTTCTTTCCCGGCGATATAGGCGAGCTCACCGGCGAGATGGGGACCGTGGTGACCTATCGGGGCGCGGAGCGAATCTTCGAGAACAGCTTGGCGCGCGCGGAGCCGTTGCTGCGCGAGTCGGGTTACTGCGGTTACATCAATCTCAACACCATCGTGAACGACGATGGCGTTTGGCCGCTCGAGTTCACCTGCCGCTTCGGGTATCCGGGTTTTCCCATTTTGGATTCGCTGCATCAATGTGGCTGGGATCAAATCTTCCGCTCATTGATCGCGCGAGATGGCAAGCGCTTTCCGACGCATGACGGCTACTCCGTTGGCGTGGTGATCACTGTCCCGCCCTTTCCATACAGTCAAGGTTACGATGCGCTTGGAAAGGGCAGGCCGATCTGCTTCGCGCACGATCTCGACGATGTCGACCGAGCATCGCTGCACTATGGCGAGGTGGATATTCGCGATGGCCAGCTCGTCACCTCTGGATTGATTGGCTATATAATGGTTGTGACCGGCGTTGCCGAATCGGTCGAAGCCGCCCGCGAGCAGGCGTACCGACGCGTCGACAAAGTCGTAATTCCGAATGCCCGCTACCGAAACGACATCGGTGTCCGCCTCATCGATCGCGACCTGCCAGAACTGCGCAGGCTCCGACTATTCCCCTGAGATGCAAACGGCGCCCGATCCCGAGCTCGTCGCAATCCTCGAGCGTTACCTGAACGGCACCACCTCGGCGCCGGTAACGTTGATGCAACTGCTGATCGAGACCGAGGATTTCGAGTCCGTTCGCTCTACGGTTATGTCGATGGCGCGAGATGCTGAGCAGGAAGACGCACCCGTCGATTTCCGGAGACGCGCAAAAGAACTGACGCAACTCATGATCGCCAATGCAGACGGCTGCGAGCGCATAACCGCCATGCTCCGCGCCGACGTCGATTCCGCGAAGCCAGCCCGATCCGTCGAGGAAGGAATTGCCTTCTGCGAACGACTCTTCGACTGGTCGGTGCAGCAGTCGGAGGAAGCAAGCGTCGCTCTGTACTCGCTGGGCAACCCCGATCTGCTGCGGCGCGCGACTTCGGAAATCGTAGCGCAACTGGAGGTCTGGGGCGTGATTACCCCTGAGACCGACCTGCTCGACATTGGTTGTGGGATTGGCCGCATGTTGATCGCGCTTGCGCCGCGCGTCAGAAACGCCACTGGAATAGATGTCTCGGGCGAGATGGTCAGGGTTGCACGAAGGCGCTGCGCATCGCTTCCGAACGTCACCGTCATCAAGGGAGATGGTCACGGACTCGGCGAGCTCAACGACAGTTCCCTCGATGTAGCAATTGCCGTCGACAGCTTTCCATATCTACGGCAATCGGGATACGACTTGGTCAGCCGGTTTTTCGCGGAATCAGCGCGCGTTCTCAAGCCGGACGGGCAGCTAATCATCCTGAACTACTCGTACGCCAAGGACGACGATGCAGACATGGCCGAGGTCCGTACTCTTGCAATGGAAAATGGATTCGACGTGATCGAAGCTGGCTCGAGGCCCTTCAACCTCTGGGACGGTGTAGCGTTCCGGCTCGAAAAGCTCAGCACGCGGTGACACTGGACATCTCGTCGCACTGCACACATCGTCAAAACATGATCATCACCCGACTGAGCGCGTTTCTATATGTAGCCGCGCTGACTCTCTCAGCGACCCCACTGATTGCACAGAAGCGATCCGCGCCCCAGAAGCCGTTTCCCGCGGCGACTCGGGCTGCCATAGAGGAGGCGCTCGGCAAAAAAGGCACGCCATTCGCCGGTGGCGTTCTCAAGTTCGGATTTCCGCGCAGCGACCTCCATGTCGTTGCGAACGGAGTCACCGTGCGGCCCGCCTTCGCACTCGGATCGTGGGTCGCATTCCAGCGAGTCGGAGATCACGCGATGGTGATGGGCGACCTCGTCTTGCTCGAGGACGAAGTCGAGTCGGTGATGGCGAGCCTCCAACAGAACGGCGTCGAGCAGACCGCTCTCCACAATCACCTGCTCGGCGAATCGCCACGCGTGATGTACATGCACATCCACGCGATCGGAAACCCCGCGCGCATCGCGCGAGCCATCCGCACCGCGATCGAATTCACGGCAACACCACTCCTGGCGGCGGCCCCTACCCCTGCGGCCGCGCCAGCAGCTCCATTTGATCTCGATACCGCCGCGATCGCCAGCGCACTGGGAGTGCATGGGAGCGTGAACGGCGGCGTCTATCAGGTGAGCGTTCCGCGCCGCGAGAAGATCCGCGAGGAAAAGCACGAGATCCCGCCCTCAATGGGAATCTCGACGGGGATCAACTTTCAGCCCACAGGCGGCGGAAAAGCCGCGATCACCGGCGACTTTGTTCTGCTCGGCCGCGAAGTGAATCCCGTGTTGTGGACACTGGCCGAGAGCGGCATCCGGGTGACCGCGATTCACAGCCATATGCTCGCGGAAGAGCCTCGACTGTACTTCATGCACTTCTGGGCAAATGATGACGCAGTGAAATTGGCGCGCGGCGTCCGGGCGGCGCTGCAGAGGACGGGGTCGAAGCAGTAAGCGGGGTTTAAGGGTTTTCCCTTTCGCTCGGGACGCCTTCCCCTATATTGGTCTTCCCTCGCAGTCCGGCGAGCCCGAGGTGTCACCATGCTGCTGCGCAACCGAACTGCGATTACTTTGTGCTTTGCCGCCGTCGGGTGTGGCGGAGGCGGTGGCCCAGCGGGTCCCACGCCGGTTGCCAGTGTCGCGGTAAGTCTCGCGAAGTCTTCACTTCAGCTTGGCGAGACAACCACTGCGACCGCGACAGCGAAGGACGCCGCCGGAACGGTCCTTTCCGGCCGTGCAATCACCTGGTCGACGAGCAGTTCTTCAGTCGCCTCCGTGTCACCGGACGGGTTGGTCACTGCTCTCGCGGTCGGAACCGCCAACATTATCGCCACGAGCGAGGGACACATCGGGTTGGCCGCGATAACGGTTGCCCCGCCTCCCGTCGCATCGGTGAGTGTCACGCTCGCGTCTTCCGCGATCACTGTAGGCTCGACGACTCAGGCTACCGCCACCACTCAGGACGCGAATGGCGGGACTCTCACGGGGCGCGTTGTATCGTGGTCATCAGATAATTCTCTCGTCGCTACGGTGAGCAGCGCCGGAGTCGTCACCGGCATCGCCGCTGGCGCCGCGAACATCTCCGCATCCAGCGAAGGAAAAACCGGCTCGGCGCCCCTGACGGTAAATCCGAGCCCTATCGCTTCCGTAACGGTAGCGCTCGCTTCGCCAACCGCCGTCGGCTCTACCACCCAGGCGACGGCGACATTCAAGGACGTAGATGGAAATGTCGTCACTGGAAGAGTGACAGGGTGGTCGTCCGACAATACATCGGTTGCGACAGTAAACGCCAGCGGCGTCGTGACCTCTGTCGGGCTTGGGACCGCCAACATTACCGTGACGAGCGACGGACCACCGGGCTCCGCGCCCATGACGGTCGCTCCGTCCGTCGGGTTCGGTTCTTCTGCCGAGAGAATTCACGTCGTTGATATCGGAGCTGCGTTTTCGCCCTCGCTTTCCGGAGCGACCGCCGCATCCACGACGTTTGCAAGTCGAGCGCGGAGCGTTGTGACCGTGGATGGACAGGGAACAGTGACGGGTGTCAGCGCGGGACAAGCGTGGGTTGCCGCAACTGCTCCTGGGTTTGCTCCGGATTCGATTTACGTAATCGTACCTCGCAATTCCACGGGACCTGTCCTCCGCAGCGATCTAACGGAATACAGAGTGAAGGCGGGTGCGACAGTTGTCGTCAATGTGATTCTCGACACCCGCGCAACTCCCATCGGAGGCGCGGAGCTCACAGTTGGTTACACTACTACGCCGACGGTATTTCAGAGCGTGAGCATTGCGCCCACGGGCAGTCCAGCTCCGGTGGTCAGCAATCTCCAGGCTGGAGTATTCCGCGTCTCGTTGGCGTCCGGAAGCGCACTAACGGGCCAGATGTCGATTCTTCGATTCAGCTTCAGCGCGCCCGTCACGTCTGGCGCCGAGCTTATAGCGAACCGTTCCGGATATCTCACTCTCACGCTGATTGATCTGGTCGATCCCACTGGAGCAGACATCCTTCCCACATCGACGTCCACGCGCATTCCAATCATCATCACGCAATGACGAACCCTTCGATCTGGCGCGGAAAAAAACCGGCGACACTCGCGCTGTGGCTTCTGTCGAGCGCCGCGTGTACCGAGACCTACCGATCGGCGGTGGTGGAGAATGCTTCTCCCGCTGCTGAGGCAGTGCTCGTCGTCTCCGATCCCTCACCACCCGTGGGCGGAGTGATGGTCGTAGCGGTACAGGCCAACTCGAACCAGGGAATCATCGGAAGCTTTACGGCACGCATCAAGTACGATTCCACTGCTCTCCGGTTCGCTGGCGAGATGCCGATGACCGACAAGGGATTGCGCGCGGTAAATCCGTTGCCCGGTCTCGTTCGATTTGCTGGCGCCTCGGCTGAGGGTTTCCCGGACGGTCGTCTCGCGAGTTACAAATTTGTCGCTCTGCAGCCGAATAGCGGCAAGACGTTGTCGCTCGTGGTGGACGAGATGCACATGATCACGCGCGTCGATGTAAAGAGCGCACTGACTGTGGCGCCGAGTCGGCGAACGTCTCGATGAAGCTGACACGGCTCATCATGAGCGCCGTCGCCATGGCGACGGTAATCGTAGCAGCGCGCTGTACGCCAATGCAGTCGCAAGCCAAACCAGATGGCGGTACCAGCGCTGTGATTGATCGACCAGTGCTCGAGTCTGTGCATCCGGATTCGGTGATGCTTCCCTCGGGCGGAATCGCTCAAGTGGTGCTGACCGGAACCGGATTCATTCCTGGTCCTCCG
This sequence comes from bacterium, assembly GCA_902812375.1. Lineage (GTDB taxonomy): Bacteria > Gemmatimonadota > Gemmatimonadetes > Gemmatimonadales > Gemmatimonadaceae > UBA4720. The sequence continues at coordinate 17,278 of CADDZN010000009.1, forward strand.
GGAAGGAACACAGTGCACTTCAACGGCGCGGTGTTTCGAAGTGTGGCCGCATCCGCCGACGGCCGACGGATCGTATTCAACATCCCGGACGTCATCAGTCGTGGCGGAGGGGCGCCGCCTTCGAGTCTGTCGGCGGGAAGCTACAGCATCAGTGTAGAAACCGATTCCGGAACGAGTGACGGTCTCACCGTCAGAGTGTACCGGTGAAGGAGACCCGCACACTTCTTCGCGGTGGACGATCGCCGGCGGACCGCTGCCCGAGTGTAAGCGCTTTCGCGCTCCTCGCCGTTTGCCTCGGCGCTCCGTACGCCGTTTCATTCGCGCAAACTGCAGCAGGGGAGAAAGAGGACGTCAAAGGGCGCGAAGAATATTTCTGGCAGCAGCGCAGCTACCCCTCGACGGTGCGTCCGTACGAGCAGATGGAACGCGCGCGGATGTCTGTTCTGTCGCAACGATCGAGTCGATTCGATCTGTCGCTCTCGGCAAGTGTCGTTGGTGGATGGCGTTCGCTCGGACCCAATGGAGTTTTCGTTGCCGATGGCGGTTTCTACAGCTCCGGAGCAATGCTCGATATCGGTCGGGTCACGGCGATCGCGCCAGCCGCCGGGTCGCTGTTCATCGGCACCGCGTCGGGTGGAGTGTGGCGCAGCACGACCGGCGGATACTGGACTCCGCTCACTGACGGGCAGTGCAATCTCACCGTCGGCGCGCTCACGATCGATCCCGCTGACGCCAACGTGATCTACGCTGCTACGGGAGAATACAACACCAACAGTTGGGGCTGCGGAATTCTCCGCTCGACCGATGGGGGCGCGAGCTGGACTCAGCTCGGTGCAACGAGTTTTCGCGTTCGCATTGGAACGACACCCGCTGGCTCTGCCTCGTTCGGAAAGCTGCTGGTGATGCGGCCCCCCGGCGGCGACATCAGCACCAGCGTACTGCTCGGCGCCACCAACGTCGCCGTTTACCGCTCACCTGACGGGGGCGCGACATGGAGTCCCGTGATGATCGGAGCAACAGCGAGCATTGTCGCGCACCCCACGCGCGCGGGGATCGTATTCGCCGGTAATAGCGACAACTTCGACGCCACCAAGCGCGGCCTGTACAAGTCAACCGATAACGGCGCGACCTGGATTCTGTTGCCGCCGCTGCCGGGCATCGCGACGAACAACATCCAGAGAATCGAGTTGGCGGTGACGCCTGCCGCAGCGGACCTCGTTTATGCCGCGGTTGGCGGTCAGGATGCCAAGCTGGCTGGTCTTTTTGTCTGGAATGATGCGGCGGGAAGCTGGACGCGCCTCGCGGCTCGCGGTCTGTACACCGGCGCGGGCCGCGGAGATTTCGGCTTGCAAAGCTGGTACGATCTTGCGATCGCTGTCGATCCGCGTGATGCGAGCAGGATTTACATGGCGGGTGTTCGCGGGTTCAGATCGGTGGATGGCGGCGCGAACTTCAATCCCATGGCAATGGACATTCATGCGGATTGGCATTCACTCGCCATCGATTCTTCCAACCCGGACATCCTGTACGCCGGCACCGACGGCGGCGTGTTCCTTTCTTCGGATCTCGGCAACACCTGGTCGAGTCGGAACGCGGGCCTCACGGTCACGCAGTACTATCCCGGAATCTCGGCCTCTCCGAATGGTTCCATAATCATGGGTGGCGCCCAGGATAATGGGACTCAGGTGTATACGGGCTCGATGTACTGGAATGGATTGTTGGGAGGCGATGGCGGCTACACCGCCGTCAACTACGACAATCCATCGATCATGTATAGCGAGGCGCAATGGGATCCCAATTCGGGCGCGTTCATCGTTCGTTTCGATGACGTGTCCGCCGCCAAGCGCACAACGGGTATCAGCGCCAGCGATCGTGGATTGTTCATACCTCCCTTGGTGATGGACCCGGTGACGTCCACGACGTTGTACTTCGGGACGCACCGTCTGTACAAAACGATCAATGAAGGAAGTTCGTGGACCCCAATCAGCGGTGATTTGTCCAAGGGGAGCGGCAGCATAACGACGATTGCGGTCTCGAAGATCGATCCGAGAACGATTTACGTCGGCGCAAGCGACGGCAACGTGAACGTGACTCGCGATGGCGGAGTGACTTTCACGACGAGCGTGACTGGGCTGCCAAACCGATACGTGACTCGGATCGCCGTGGATCCTTCAGATGCTACGCACGCGCTGCTCACGGTGTCGGGCTTTGCGAGCGGACATGTGTTCGAGACGAAGAATGCGGGCGCACTCTGGACCGACATCAGCAACGCACTCGTCGATGCGCCGGCGAATTCGGTCGCATTCGTTCCAGGCGTCGGAGTGATGCTGGGCACAGATGTGGGCGTATTTCAGGCATCGGCTCCGGGAGGTACGTGGGTAAGTGGACCGGCGGGAATGCCAAACGCCATCGTCTATGATCTGATCTACGTTCCGGGCGCGAGAATAGTTCTCGCCGGGACATACGGTCGAGGAATGTTTGCTTACACGGTTGGAGGCGAGACGGCGGTGCTGCGCGGCGATGTCAACAACGATGGAAAGCTGGACGCGTTCGACGCGCTGATGATTCAGCAGGCGCTCGTCGGGACCCTTCCGGTCGGTACCGCGATTTATCCGCGTGGCGATGCGGATTGCAACGAGGCGATCCAGACGGCAGACGCGGTTTATGTGCTACGCGCCGCCGTTGGACTCGGGTCGACAGCGTGCGTGAATACCGTCAAGTAGTCCCGCTCCAGCCAGCGCCACCCTTTACGAATATAACTTAAGTAGCTATACTCCATCGACTTGGAGGTAGCTATGGTGCGGCGACAAACGCTGAAGAAAATTGGTGGCTCCGTGGCAACGGTGCTGCCGAAGAGTATGTTAGACCGGTTTCACCTCGAAGCGGGCGATGCGGTCAACGTCGTGGAAACCAGTGAGGGACTCCTCATTACCCCCTTCGATCCTGACTTCGCGGAGGCGATGACCGTGTATGCGCGTGGCGCGAAGAAATTTCGCAATGCGCTCCGGCAACTCTCGCGCTGACGCGTGCCTCGACGAAAAGCGGAGCCGCGCTGGCTCACCCGCCAGATGGTCGAGGCTATTCACGACGCTCAGTTGCGTGAGCATGGCGGCTCGCCTGGCATTGGGGACGAAGGCCTCTTGCAATCGGCGCTGGCGCGGCCGCAACACAAGTTCGTGTACGCCGACCGTCCGGACCTCGCAACCTTGGCCGCCGCTTATGCATTCGGCCTCGCAAAGAATCATGCATTTGTCGACGGAAACAAGAGGTCGGCATTCATGACCGCATACGTGTTTCTTGGCCTGAACGACTATGACGTGGAAGCAGCGGAGCCGGACGTTGTCGCGACGATGGAACAGGTTGCGAGCGGCCGCCTCAGTGAAGAGGAGCTAGCGACGTGGATTCGCGCGAACCTGAAGCCCGCTACGACCCGCTAGGACACCCAATCTCGCTCGGGTCCGAGATCATGTTCCGGTAATTGTCCGGCGCCACGCGCGTCCCCGCGGCCTCGAAGTACTTGTCCCAGAAATCGCGAATCGCCGCACCACGTGCGCTGCTCACATCCGCTCCCGCAATGACCACGCACACACCTCGCAGTTGCGGAATGCGCTTCTCCGCCGCGAGTCGCCGAATCCACGCATCGCCCGGAATCTCCTCGCGGGTCGTCATCGTCACGTCCGGCGTCTCATTCATCATGTCGGACAAGAGCAGCAATGTCGTCCCTCTGTTGCGCGACGCCTTCGCGTAATCGGCCGCACGACTCAGCGTGCCGAATATATCAGTGGCGTGGATCTCCCTGGCGCGGGCAGAGTCGAACAGAATGGACGTTTGCATCCGCGCGATTTGTTTGAAATCGTCGAGCCGCCGCTGCTCCGATGCCGTGAGTTGTCCCGGCTTCCGAGGTGAGCGAATGCTGTCAGTCCACTGCCTCGCTGGCTCCCGCCCACCCTGATAAACCTCGATGAGCGTCAGATGATCGCCCGCCTGCAGACGATCTATCAGACCATCCAGGAGATGCCGCGACTCGTCCAGCTCCGCCCTGGTTCTGCTGCCGGAGATATCTATCCCGACGATGTAGGAGTGGCCCTGGTACGATGATTCGCCGCCGACGGCCGAGTCACAACCGATGATGACGATCGCAGCGGCGGTAACGGATAAAAGTCTCTTCATGGTTCGCTTCGTTAGATGGGCGACGGCGGCCCACTCGGAATCGCAAACGTCGACACTCGCGTGAACTCCGTTTCCAGCTTATTCAGGTCCTGCAACAATCGGTCGAACTCCGTCGGCCGTCTCAATTCTTCGTTTTCGTCGACTTCCGGGAACACGATCCTGCTTGGCTGCGCGAACGCGAGCACATTGGCGGGATCGAGACCACGCAGACGCGCATTCTCACCGCGGAATTGCAGTATCACGCTCTGCAGTCGATCCTGCTTCGCCTGCCAGTCCCGCAGAGGATGGGAATCAAGCAAATGATTTATTCTGCCCGCCTCGGCCTCAGCATTACTCAGAGCGACGCGTGCGGAACGGCCGTGACCGAGTGCTGTGCGCTCGAGAACTCGCACCCTTTTCCGCAACGGCTTGAGCGACGGGTGCTCTCCCTGTCGGTCGGTGAGATCTTCTTTCTTGTAGACGAAGCCGAGCGTCATCGCGGCGAGAACGAGGCCGATATTAAGCCAGACGATCGCGTTGTTGATTCGCTGAACCGTTTCAGCGTACGCAGCGTCGTCGAGATGCTGCCTGAGTGTGCGGGTCGCATCGTTCACGCGTTGCATCGCCGCCGGCGCTTTGGCGAGATCACTCCCCGCCTCCTGCTGCTGCGCCTGCGCCTGCCGCAGCGACACGCTATCTGATCGCACGCGTGATTGCGCGGTCTCGGCGATTTGCGCGCGCGAGAAATACATAAAGGAAAGCACCGAAGCGATCCCGAGCACACCGATAAGGAAGATGGTCGCGTGTTGCCGGCGATGCGCTCTTATAGAAGTAGCCGCCATCGGCGACTCAGAGGCGCGGAAGGCGATGATCGAGCGCAGCGAAGACCCGGAGGTTTTGCCGAGCAGAACGAGGATGACGACGGCGATGAGCGCAACGAGGAACGCCTCGAAGTGCAAGAGTATGTCCTGGAACAGTACGAGCGGTCCCGCGAGCCAGGTGTGCGCTTCGGCGGCTTCGCCGAGCGTGGAGGCGAGCTGCACGAGAGTGGAATCCATCGGAAGCAGGAGTCGGAACACCGGAAAGTTCGCGGTGAACTCCGCCATCGTCAGTATCGAGGCAAAAATCCAGAAGCCGACCGAGCTCTTGAAGATGCGATCGTACCCGACTCGCGCCGGATCTGACTCCTTGTACTGCTCGAGCGTCTCGATCTGCGCTCGCGCATCGTTGCGCTCATTCGCGGAAGTCTCGAGCGCATTCACTTCCGCGAATGAGCGCAACGATGCGCG
>CADDZN010000010.1 GCA_902812375.1 bacterium
GCGCTCGCCGGACAAAACGCGCGGCCTGTCTCGCCAAAGAGCGAGACCGAGCTCCTGTCGAAAAAAACCGGAATGAACCGGAAGCCACGCGATGGGTTGGTAAGCGGGGCCCGGTATTCTATTGCCGCCGAGTACGCACGAATCCCGCGTTCGGCGCTCGTCGGATAACCACGGACTCCGAAAGTGCGGCGGGACTCACCAACTGAGACCCCCGGAAAAAGATCCAGCAATGTGCCGCTGATTCCGCCCGCAGAGAAAAGATCGAGGCTCCTGTCGTCGGCGATTCCACCGGCGGCGCGCATGGCAAGCACGTGATGGGCGAAACCCGGCAGGTCGAGAGACTTATAGAGCGACGTAACACCAATGGCACTCCGCGTCGACCGCCCCGCTGTCCCCCTCTCCCAGCGCTGCCGCGCGCTCATACTCGCGCTGATTCCGTCCTCCGGCGAAATGCTCAGCTCCGGCCGGCGGGTGTTGGACCAGCCCGCTGACGCAATGACTGACGGCAGCGTGTGTGATCGCGAAAAAAAGGAGGGAATGATCTTCAGCACCGTGTCCGGTGCTGTCGCGTACGAGAAAGTTTCGATCTCGCCACCAAAGGAAAAGAGAGAGTATGTCCGGTAGCGCGGCCGGACAAACGTGAGCTCGAGCGACGCGATGCGATCTCGCTCCTTGAGGATGAAGACGTCCGGTGACCCTTCCAGCGTGAATCCACTGTTCGAGTACTCCTGCGATGCGTTGAAATCGAGCAGCGGAAGTCCCAAGCCCGAATAACGGTACGAGAGCCACGCCGAGTTCTCGCGGAGTCGGTTGTTGCGGAGCAGCTCGAGAGTGTAGTCGTGTCGCCCCACTATGTCGTACCCACTCGTGGTTGCACCGAAGCTTGTCCCCTCCCACGTCGCGCTTTCGAGCACTGGCTGCCAATAGCGTGGAAGCAGCGAGCGCCATGGCGAGTATCCAGTCTCTTTCGATGTGTCGATCGTGCCGAGTGGGGGCAATCCCGCTTGAATGTCGAGGCAGGTCGCACAGCTCGCGCGATACGCCGCCCGTGACTGGTCGGTGGACGCAACACTCAATGCTGGCGGCACCGGTCCGATTCCAATGTGATCTCCATCGGCGAGGAAGAGAACGCTCGCGAGCTTTGTCCGGTCCGGAGAAAGCTCAGGCGAAAAGACGCCGGTCGGGACGTCGGTGAGGCGCGCAATCACGACGGGCTCCGTCGACAAATCCGCGACGAATATCTGCGGCATCCCGCTCCGCTCGGATGAGAAAAAAATCTGGCGCCCGTCACTCGACCAGCTCGGGTCGGAGTTTATCGCGCGCGATGCGCCAAACGATATCAGCCGCCGTCCGTTCTGATCGAGAACGACGAACTGCGAGCTCCCGCCGCTTTGTTCGAGTGCGACAATCCGGGAGCCATCGGGTGACCAGCGCGGATCCATCCACTGGGTGTCCAGGGATGCTTCCGTGATGGGCGTGATTTCTCCGCGCGCAGATACCCGGACGAGTCGGGTAGTAGCCGGAACCGCCTGAACTGCGACGATCTCGCCGTCGCGCCTGACATCGGGCCTCGAGAGTCGCGCGCCGTGAGTAAGTCTCCGCTGATGACCATCGCGCTGAACGTAGAGATCTTCCCGCAGATAGTAGGGATCGAGATAGTCCGGCTGAGAGAAAATGATTCCGCCGTCGGGGAGGCTGATGTTTGGGCTCGTGCCATTCCTCCGACCAAGATTTTTTTTGCGTCCATCGAGCGTGATCTCGTACGCAGCGGGAACCTCGCGCCCGGTCGCGCCCGCGTAGATGATCGCCGTGTCTCCAAGCCATCGCGGGAAAAGAGCGGTGCGCCCAGTCCGGGTGAGATCGCGCCACTCCGGTATCGTCGGGTGCGCGGTCTTGAGCTCGCGAACCAGTGAATCGCGCCACTGGTTCCATGCCGTCTGAAAAGATTCTCCAAACGCGCGACGCGATGTCCAGGTGAGCACGAATGGGAATGGAGTCTGCGCACCGCGCTCGACAAAATCCCGTACGCTCTGGGGCCCGCGAGTTCTCGAGAGATAGTCAAAGAGAAGCGACCCATAGACGTAAACGACTTCGCCACCCGGAAAGCGCGTCGTACCGGGAGAGAGCTCCTGCAAAGTCGGAATCCGATTTGCCAGTGCCGCGGCTCGGGCGATCATCGAATGCTCTTCGCTCTCCAGGCGGCCGACGCCTGTCAGGCGTGACTCATAATAGACCGCGAGACCTTCGACGACCCAGCTCGGCTCGTACATGTTCGGGAAGAGCAGCGGATTTCTGCCGAAGACCGCTTGGCCAACACGCCAGATGCCCCGCGAGCGATCGAGATGGAAGATGTGGGTGAGCTCGTGCGTTACGACGAGCGCGTTCCAGTCCTGATAGTTCCTGAGACCCGACGCATCAGTGGGTGGATGCGCGTAGACGACAATCCGATTCGATGGAAAGGGCGTCGCGTAACCATTCACGAAGTCGACGTTGTCCGAGACGACGAGATCGATCGTGCCGCGCGGCGGTACCAGCTCCGCGGAGAGCTGGGAGTAAGCGCGCTCAGCGTTGACTGCAGCGCGCCTCGCCTCCTGCTCGAGGGGCGGCGTGAAATGCACTCGAAAATGCGCGGTGTGTAGCGTGCGCCAATGCTCGTTGGGCGGGAGCTGGGCGAAAGCCGCTCGTGCCGCGCCAAACATCAGCGCGACGACGAGGGTGGCGTGCCTCACTGGTTCTGCGCAAGCGATGCGAAATAGGTTTGCAGACCGCGGAGAATGGCGGTGGCGTACGCTTCCTGGTATGACGGCGTCCTCAGAGCGGCCTCCTGATCCGGCATGATCACGAAGGCTCCCTCGGTGAGAATGGATGGCATCCAGGTTCCGCGAGCAACGGCGATGTTCTGAAACTTTGCTCCGTTGTCGCGCAACCCGAGGTACTCGAGCAGTGCTGCCTGGGTAACGGTAGCTAGCGGAATCGAATGCGGCCAGAAGTAAAGCGTGAGAGATCCGTTATTGGCGAACGGATTCACGCCGTCCGGAAATGCATTGAGGTGGATGGAAACGAAGGCGTGCGCATTCGCGCGTCTGCTGATGATGGGTCTGAGACCGAGCTCTACGGGGTCCGGAGTGGTACGAGTCATGACGACGTTCGCTCCGGCCTGGGTGAGCAGATCTCGCAATCTGAACCCAACCTGTAATACAGCATCACCCTCATACAAACCTGTCGGTCCGGTGGCGCCCGCCGGAGGATGTCCGGGATCTACAGTTATTGTCAGCCCTCGCAGAGGATTCGCTCTGTCGGCGATTCGGGGCGGGCGGCGCACTCGAAAGGTCAGTGTTCCGTTTTGCCAGAGTGCAAGGTAGCCGTACGGCGCGCGATTCAGATTTATCGAGTAGCGCACTCGATTCTGCTCTGGTGTAGAGCTTACGCTGTTGAAATAGGCGTCGGCGGGCTGGGGCATCATCGAGATCACAGGAGCGCCAGTCACGCCATACAGGAGGAGCGACAAGGACCTGTCGGTTTCTTCGACGAGATACGGCGGCGGAGGGCCTGTGACTGGAATGATGAAGTCGATCCACTCAGGACCCGGCTCGATGCGCACAGCGCCGACGCGACGGACGGGAGCGACGGAATCGCCGACGAATTGCTGTGCGGAGTCAGCAGAGATGTATCGTGGCTGGAGCTCGCTTCTAAGCACCCACGCGACCTGGCCGGAATCGAGCTCTATTCGTACGAAGTCATCACCGCTCGCCTTTTGCGATCCAGTCACCTTGACCACGGTACCGGGAAAGAGAAACCACTTGTACTCCTGACCATTTCCGGGTGCGGGTCGAGCAATCGTGACGCGATCGGTGTCGTCTACGGTCGACCCAGCCGCTCCCAGCGCCGCGTAAACGTTGCGGAGGACGGGAATAACTGTGTCCGGAGACGGTGGCGGTCGAAGGGTGTCACCGACCAGACTGTCGCGGCGGGTGGTGTCTGGCGCTGGAGGCAACCTTATTGGGAGCGTGAAGCGAACGGTGCCGGTGGTGTTGGCAGCCACGAGATCGTATCGCGGCGCGCTATCCGGCGGCACCTTGAGCCACCCCATGAAAGCGCCGTCGGGCCACACAGGGACCGGAACCCCATTGATTTGCAGCGCAGCATCGCCGCTCCCAACACTTCCGAAGATAAAATTCGAGTCGCGCGCGGTGAGGAGTTGGTCCGGTTTCGGATAGACGACGTTGATCTGAAGCGGGCCCCGAACCGCGGGGACAGGTGGAAGCTTGGGATTGGGTGGCGGGAGCGGTGCGCGTACGATTGGAGCACTCACCGGATTGGGCGGAGGTGCGGGTCTTCCCGGAGCCGTTGAACACGACGTAACAATCGCGGCGACATATATCGTAAAAACACTTATGGTTGATGCTTTCATTGTGAAATGAGGGTTGCTGATGCTTACCAAATCAGTCTTTCTCGTAGGCATGGATAGTGCCCCTGTGGTTTTGCTTCTATCTTTTGCTCCCGGGTGTGTAGATCGCCCCGTGACCTGAAAACAACGCTCTTTTCGAGCCAAAATTGCTAGCAGAGATTTTTGGGAGTTCTAATGTCGGGCTGATAAGGCACGACAATCAGGACTCCTTTATGATTGCCAATCTCGAGACGGGCGACATCGCGACGCTCAGCGCGCCGGCCCTCGTCTCCGTGCACACGGCGCCGTTCATTCTCATCGTCGCGGATGGCGTAGGTGGCGCCGCATCGGGAGCTCTCGCCAGCTCCATCGCTACAGAGACAATTCTGGGCGAGCTGCATCGATGGTGGCACAAGGTCCCGAAGCGCACACCGGAAGTGATCGAAGGAGCGCTCAAGCGCGCGATCGATGTCGCCAATCGGGCAATCTTCGAGGAAGCGAACTCATCGCCTGAGCACCATGGCATGGGTACCACAACGACTCTGGCGCTCGTGCTCGACGACGAGGCATTCATCGGGCAGGTTGGTGACAGTCGCGCCTATCTCGTCCGCAAGGGTGTCGCGAAGCAGATCACCAAGGACCAGTCGTTCGTGCAGAGACTGATCGACGCCGGCCGAATGACGCAGAAAGAGGCCGCGCAGAGCGAGCACCGCAACATCATCTTGCAGGCGCTCGGTCCGGAGGAAAAGGTCGTCACGGATTTGTATCGTCTGCGGCTCGAGAACGACGATTTCCTCGTGCTGTGTAGCGACGGATTGTCCAATCAGGTCACGACCGAGGAGTTCGGCCGGATTGTGCGCGGCACGAGTCAGCCAGCGGACATCTGCAATGCTCTGATCGAAGAGGCGATGCATACTGGTGCGCCTGACAACGTCACCGTTGTCGTCGCGCACTTGCGAACAGTCGACGCAGACCGCGCGGCAGCAAAGGCAGGCTAGGCGACTTTAGCCGGTACCGTCTCTCCAGTGTGCGGCGCGGCCCCGATCGGCACCTCCAATCCCCACGGAGCGATGAACGGAAGCAATAAAAGTGGCGGAATCGCCATTGCCACCGTAACGATGAAGAAACTCGGCCAACCAACAGACTCCGCGATCTTCCCAGCAGGTGCGACGAGGATGTCGCGGCTCGCGGCCATGAGACTGGAGAGCAGTGCGAATTGAGTGGCGGTAAATCGTTTGTTGCACATGCTCATGAGGAAAGCGGTCATTGCAGCCGTAACCAGTCCCAGGCCGAAGTTCTCGATCACAACCGCGGTCACCATCAGAGCGTGGCTCTTCTCGGCCAGCGAGAGGGCATAATAAGTCAGGTTGCTCAGCCCCTGGACGATGACAAAAATCCAGAGCGACCGGTTGATCCCGACCTTTCCGATGACAGCGCCGCCGGCAAGAACACCAACGATGGTCGCGATCACTCCGGCACCGAGAAACACCGCTCCGACTTCGCTCTGTGAGAATCCTGCTTGCAGCAAGAATGGCGTCGTCATGCTGCCGGCGAGACTGTCTGAGTACTTGTACACGACAATGAACAGCAGCACGAGCAGAGCGCGCCCGACACCTGTGCGCTGGAAGAAATCCGCGAATGGAAGTACCACCGCCTGAGCGAGACTCTTCGGCGGCGCATCGTTGAGTACGGGCTCCGGTGCGACGAACGTAGTAATGACGCCGATCAAAATGAACAGCGACAGAATGGCGTACACAGTCTGCCACGGCATCCGGTCAGCAAGAAAGAAAGCCAGCGCTCCAGTCGTGATCATCGCGATGCGGTAGCCGAGGACGAAGACCGCGGCGCCGGCGCCCATCTCACGGTTTTCGAGGACGTCCGTTCGATAGGCGTCGAGCGAGATGTCCTGTGAGGCGCTGAAGAACGCGATTGCGATCGCGTTTACGGCCAACATCCTCAAACCCTGCCGCGGATCGTGCAGCGACATTGCCGCGATCGCGAGCAACAATAAGATCTGCGTGATCAGAACCCATCCACGTCGGCGGCCAAGGAACGGAGGAATGTAGCGATCCATCACCGGCGCCCAGACGAACTTGAGCGAGTACGGTAGGGTGACGAGGCTGAAAAAGCCGATCGTTGCGAGATCGACTTTCGCCGTAGTCATCCACGCCTGAAGGGTTTTGCTCGTGAGATAGAAGGGCAGGCCCGAGGAAAATCCCAGAAAGAGCAACACCGCCATCTTCGGCTGACCGAAGATGCGAGCCGGCGAGGTTCGGGGAGTGTCGCTCATAACACGTCGCGAGCCTGTGTAACATCGTATGCAGCTACTTCTTTCTTCGCGACTCCCCGTGCCGCGACCTCACGAAGCAGTACGCGGCCAACCGCTTTCTGCATCACCGGTTCTCCGCCCCAAGCACAGAGAATGGGAGCGGTCGTGTCCAGCTCAGCGGCCAGTCGTGGGTGACTGAATTGGAGAACCAGTTGGTCGCGATTCGGCGCAGCGTCCAAAGCCCGACGCGTTGCCTCTCTCGCGACGGTGGAATATCCGGGACGTCCCTTCCATGCGCGGATGTCACCGAACAGCGCGACGACCGTCGAACCGGAGTCATTTGGTGGCCGGTTGGGATCGAGCACGAGCTCGACACCGCCGACTCTGAGCGCGGAGATGAGCGGGTCGCGAGAGGGCGCGGGATAAGGTCCGCCAACATCGTCGTCGACAATCGTGAGATGCCACGGCTGCGGCAGTTGCGGTAGCCTCCCCTGCACGAGGTGCACGACCCGCTCGGCGAGTTGAGTGGACCATCCACTCTCATCGCGAGTCGGTCGGTTGGTTTCCTTTGAGAGTGCCGCCCAGCGCGCCCAGCGCCTCCGCCTCTCGAGGGAGTGATGCACGGCATCGATGCTGAGAGTTCCATTGTCGATGGCTGACTGAATCGCGCGCTCTGACTCAGCGACATTGGAGGGGTAAAGCAAACAATCACAACCCGCCTGCACAGCCCGCACCACCGCCTCCGCTTCGCCGCCACCAAGCACGCCTTCCATGATGAGCGCGTCCGTTACAACAAGTCCCGCGAATTCCATCTCTCCGCGGAGGAGATCCGTCAGAATGGGACGCGAGAGAGTCGAAGGCGCGCCAGCAGGATCGAGTGCGGGAAAGGCAACGTGTGCCGACATCACGGACGCAACCCCTGTCTCGATAGCTCGGCGAAACGGCACCAGGTCGGTCTCGCGGAGCGTGTCGGCTGATACATCTACGCGCGGAAGCTCTTTGTGCGAATCGACCGTCGTGCGTCCATGCCCCGGGAAATGCTTTGCGCAGGCGAGAACCCCCTCAGCCTGACACGCATCGATCCATGCCGCGGCATACTCTCCGACACGCTCAGGATCGCTACCGAACGAGCGCGTTCCGATGATTGGATTGTTCGGCTCGATATCGAGATCGCAGTCAGGAGCGTAAACCCAGTTGATGCCGAGCGCACGCGCTTCGAGAGCGGTCACAGAGGCGGCACGTCGAATGGCCTGCAGGTCCTCCAGAGATGCAATCGCCGCAAGCGGAGGAAGCGCAGTCTGTCCCACGAACTGTTGACCGGCTCCGCGCTCCAGATCGGCCCCGATGAGAAGTGCGACTCTCGACTTGGAGTGAAGCTCTTCGACGAGAGCCGCGACGTGCTCCGACGGTCCGCCAAAGATTATGAAGCCGCCGACGCCGAGCCTCAACGCTTCTTCAATGGCCGCACGCTGGCCCTCGAAGCCATGCGTCGAATCCCAGCGGATCGCGGGATAAAAGAGCTCGGCGATTTCGCTCATCGGGGCGTGAGCTTGCCGAGGATCCGCTGGCCGCGCGCGCCAGTCGCTGTCGGAACGTTGCCCGCACGATTCGTCACGTAGAGATATCCAAGCAATGCAAAGGCCACCGCCTCCTTGGCTTCCCCGTCGAAATAAACGTCCTCGAAGTGCCGAATGCGAATCGGAGCGGCCGCCTTCTGGATCGCGGCGAACAGTGTGGGGTTCTTTGCGCCACCTCCGGAGACGAGAACTTCTTCAACTGGTTCCGCTATGAAGCGGCGGTACGCGTCGGCGACGCTCTCGGCGGTGAGGTGGACCGCGGTCGCGATGATATCCTCGTCCGTCGCTCCATCCGAGCGCGCGCGTGAAATCAGTTTCGTAACGTAGTCGCTGTTGAACAGCTCGCGCCCGGTTGATTTCGGCGGCGGCGCCTCAAAGTAGGGCGCGGAGAGAAGCTCTTTTACTAGATCCAATCGAGGCCGGCCAGCGGCGGCGAGCTTTCCATCGACATCGTAGGCGAGATCAGGACGCAGCGCATGCGTCACTCCGTCGATGATCACAACACCCGGGCCCGTATCGAAGGCGCGAACGCCCTCGAGCACGCCACCCGGAGGCACCACCGTGATATTGCCGATTCCGCCCAGGTTCTGAAGACCGCGCCACGCAGAATCAGAAGCAAAAAGCATGGCGTCCGCGATCGGAACGAGCGGCGCGCCCTGCCCACCGGCGGCGACATCACGCACCCGAAAGTCGCTGATGACGTTGATGCCGGTTCGCTCAGCGATGACCGCGGCTTCGCCCATTTGCCAGGTCGAGTGTCCGGGCTCGTGCCAGATGGTTTGTCCATGCGTCGCGATCGCCGCTATGCCGGCGCGCGCAATTCCGGCTTCGCCCATGACTTCGATTGCCGCATCCGCAAGCCAGCCTCCGAGATCGAAGTTGAGCCGGCAGTACTCGCTTGGCGTACCGCCGCCAAGGGCCGCCGCAAGCCTGGCGCGTTCGGTGGGCGAATATGCGCGAGATGTAAATCCGAGGAGCTCGACATCGATACGACTGCGAGACACGTCCTTGAAGCGAGCAACAGCGGCGCTGATTCCGTCGAGCGATGTACCCGACATGAGTCCAACGACGACGCCCGATGACATTCAGCGCTCCGGAATCGGCGGAGGCTCGTCCCTCGTGATCCGCCTGATCACCCCGCCATTCTCGGCGAGCAGCCGTTCCGCTTCTTCACGTGAGACGCCGCGCTTCTGCATGACGATCGCTGTCTTGACGCTCCGATCGGCGCGCACAAGGAGATCCTTCGCTTCCTCACGGGTGACACCACAGACTTCCATCACTATCCGCTGGCTACGATCGACGAGCTTGTTGTTCGTCGCTTTGAGATCGACCATGAGGTTGCCGTAGGTTTTGCCCAGACGAATCATCGCGCCGGTGGTGATCATGTTCAGAACGAGCTTGGTCGCGGTACCGGCCTTCATGCGCGTCGAGCCAGTAACTACCTCGGGCCCGACGATCGGAATCATTGCAACATCGACTTTTTCGACAAGATCGCGCGGTGGTGGTGAACACGCGACAATTCCCGTTGCGGCGCCGAGCTGTGCGGCGCGCTCGATTGCTGCACGCACGTACGGTGTGGTGCCTGACGCCGCAATCCCAATCACGAAATCAGTCTCGGCAACGTTGTGCTCGTCGATGACACGCGCGCCATTCTCGACGATGTCCTCGGCACCCTCCTGTGCACGAGTTAGAGCCGGAAGTCCCCCCGCGATTATTCCCTGCACCATCTCTGGGGGCGTTCCGAAAGTTGGCGGACATTCGCTGGCGTCGAGTACGCCGAGTCGCCCGGACGTGCCGGCCCCCACGTAGAACAAGCGCCCTCCCGCGCGAAAAGTTTTTTCGGCGATCTCGATAGCGCGGGCAATCTGTTCGCGCTGGGTCGCGACTGCATCGGGAACTCCGCGATCTTCGGCGTTTATCAAGTCAACGATCTCCAGTGGCGATGCGAGATCGATCGAGGCGGTACGCGGGTTGCGACGCTCCGTTTCGCGTAGGTCCAACATCAATGCGCTGCCGAGCGGTGAGCCACGAACTAACTTACCCGTCGCATCGCGCGAATCGCAAGACAACCTGGAGCGAGATGATGAGACGTTTTGTGTTGGCGTTTGCACTTATGATTGTCGTTGTGTCGCCGCTCGCGGCGCAGCGTCGATCCAGAATAGGCATCCAAGGCAATCCGTCGATCTGGTTGAGCGTCGGCATTGCCGGCTTTACCGCAAATCAGGTAAACGACGGAGGCTCCGCGAGTACGTGGGATTTCGCCAACTCGACCAACCTCCAATACGTCGCGTCGCTCGAGCGCGCGATAGGGAGCGCGTTGTCGATCGGCGTTGCGGGCAGCTACGCGAGAGTTCCGTTTTTGTACCGGGGTCAGGCACTCGTACCGGTAGAGCCTGGTACAACCACTTGCGAATCGTGCGATGCGCATCTCGACATGACGACACTAGTCGGGACGGTACATGCTGGTGGCACGACTGGCCTTTACCAGGTGATCGAGCTGAATGGCGGAATCGTTATGTACAAGAACCTGCGCACGGAAAACGGCAACGCGAAGCTTGCTCCGGGCGGCGGGAATATCGATCCATTCTTCTCCCTCGGTTATGGTATTGGGTACGGGTTGAACAAAACCACGCAGATCGAATTCGTGCCGGACTACGCGATATCGATTCACGAACGAACGGGGCTCTCGAATGGCGTCAGCAACACCACGAGCATCAGATCGCTACGGCTCGGCCTGAGGATGGGATTTTGAGTAAGAGAATTTTCCTCGCGTGTGCGGCTGGCGCTCTATGTATTGGAGCGGGGTCGTTCAGCGTCGTGCAACAGGGGCCAGCGATTCCCGCACGCGTGCCCGCAAAATTTCCATCGACGTGGACCCATCCGGCCGGAACGAAAGCAACGTTTGCTCCGCACGCGATTGTGGCGAGCGACAATCGGATGGCGGCGGAAGTCGGCGCGGAAATCATGCGACAGGGTGGCAATGCGGTCGATGCGGCGGTCGCGACGGGTTTTGCGCTCGCGGTGACTTTTCCCGAGGCGGGAAACCTTGGCGGCGGCGGCTACATGGTTATCAGAATGGCCGACGGACGCGTGGCGGCGCTCGATTACAGAGAAGTCGCGCCGCTTGCCGCGAGCGCGAACATGTACGTCGGGCCCAATGGAAAGCTCACCGGCGAAAGCGTGATTGGTCCACGTGCGTCCGGAGTACCTGGAGCAGTGGCCGGGTTGATGGAAGCGCACCGAAAGTATGGAAAGCTGCCGATCAAGGCGGTGATGGCGCCAGCGATCCGTCTGGCGTCAGAAGGCTTCACGGTTGATACCAATTTCGTTCGATCCCTCGCTGGCGACAGGTACAGGATCGAAAGCTTCGCCGGGAAATCCGTGTTCTTCCCCAACGGAAATCCGCCGGCGGTTGGATCCCGATTGGTTCAACCGGCGCTGGCTCGCACGCTTCGACTCATTGCTGACAGTGGCTCCCGCGCGTTTTATCGCGGCAGCATCGCAGATTCCATCGCCGCGGAAATGAAGCGCGATGGTGGATTGATCACAAAAGCGGATCTTGCGCGCTACCGTCCGATCTGGAGGACTCCGATCCGCAGCAATTATCGCGGATACGCGCTCATCTCGATGCCGCCGTCGTCATCCGGTGGCATCACCGTCACGGAGATGCTGAATATTCTCGAGGCGTACGGTCCTCCGTCTCCGTTCGGCTCGGCGGACAGAATCCATGCCGTGGCTTCGGCGTCGCAACGCGCGTTCGTCGACAGAAACTCGAAGCTCGGAGATCCGGCTTTTGTCCAGGTTCCGCTCTCGACGCTGACGAGCAAGACCTACGCAAGGACGATCGCGGCGTCCATCTCTAGGGATCGCGCTGATCCGGCGCCGAGGGCCGCGGAATCAATCCGTGAGGGAAGTGAGACGACTCATTATTCCGTGGTCGACCAGTTCGGCAACGCTGTGGCGACCACGACGACGCTCAACGATCTGTACGGATCCGGCGTCTACGTGAGCGGAGCGGGCTTTTTTCTGAACGACGAGATGGACGATTTCACGACGCAGCCCGGCACGCCGAACATGTATGGCTTGATTCAGGGCAAGGCGAACGCGATCGCTCCGGGCAAGCGGATGCTGAGCGCGATGTCGCCCACGATCGTGCTTGATCCCAAGGGTGGACTCTTATTGGTGACGGGCGCACGTGGTGGTCCGAGAATAATCTCAGCGGTCTCGCAAATAATTCTGAACGTGATCGACCATCGGATGTCTCTGGCCGACGCGATGAGTGCGCCTCGCATACATCACCAGGCGCTACCTGATTCGATCCGCCTCGAGCGCGGTGGTTTCGATTCGACAGTGATCGCCGAGTTACGAGCTATGGGACACCATGTCTACGAATTGAGCGGAATAGCCTCGGCGGCGTCGATCATGCGCGTGGGTGGCGGCTACGAAGGGATGGGCAACCCGAGATCTCATGGTGCGGCGGTGGGATACTAGGCGCTTCTTCTAGCCAGTAATACCAAAGATTGCTGGCCACGCTGCGGTTGAAAGGGTTCGAGTGGCAGAGTGGCAAACTGAGCGAAGGTTGAACAACGCGGAAACAGCGGCGGAAGAAAGCTGAAAAAGGCGGAGTGGATCAGAGTGGCGTCTAGAGACTCTCTCGCCAGGCTCCTTTCTTTTTTGTTATTTGCATTGAGATGTCTAAGTGGCGGGCCACTGGGAGCGCCTCCGCCCTTTTTCCGCTTCTTCCGCCACATCCGCGTAGTTCAACCCTCGAACCTTTTCGCCATTCGAAGCACCTCGGAGCCAGTCCGATCAGAGATCTGCCCTGTTAGTGGCCAGAAGAAGCGGCTCCGAACATTCCCATTGATTCCGAGCACGCCTCCCACGGTGCGGATTGCTATAAAGACGCGTATAAAAAAGAGCCCGGCGCGAAAGCGCCGGGCTCTTGGTAAGCAGGGGGTTGTCAGATAGTGACTGTAGCTGGAGCGTTCAGGGTCGCCGTGATTCTGGCGCCCGAATTCACGCAGCCTTCGTAGTTAGAAGTCGCTGCTGCTGCGGCAGCTCCCGCGGCACCGCCCGCGGCGGCGCCGATCACCGTCGCTTTGGTGCTCTTGCCGAGAATCTGGCCGGCAATCGCGCCGATCGCGGCCCCGCCAACAACCTTCTGGATGTCCTTGTTCTTGGGCTGGTTCTTCACCTTGGTAACCTCGGCCGATGCCGTCGTCGCACTCACCGGATAGGTGTGTCCGCCGTAGCTCACTGACACGACGCGGAAGCCCATCACGACATTGTCGCGTGCATTCTCGCTCCGCTTGAGCTCGGTGACTTCCACCGTAGCGGTGGCTCCGGCGGGGATCACCGCACCGTTTGAGCCGGTCACGGCGTTCGTAAGAGTCGCTGTGAAGCGATCGCCGACATGGTTGGTGTTGGTGCAGATGGTCCGACTGGACGCGAGGTTGAGCGTCGATCCAGCGGCGATCGTGCCGGTTCTTGCGCCAGCGCTCGTTCCGGAGTTGCGCGTTACCGTGTTGCCGCTCGATGTGACCGAAGTCGTCGGTGTCCGGGTCGTAGTGGTTGGCGTTCTGGTCGAGGTCGACGTTCTCGTAGTCGTCTTCGGCGTGGTCGTCTTTGCCGCGGTACCGGTAGTCGGCGCCGGGTTGGTCACCGTGCCAGCGGGTACGTCGGTCAGAGCCGGTTGCGCCGTGCTGTCGCCGTTCGCGAGCTGAATGTCCTTGTTGAGCGCGGAATCAGCCGCGGCGGTGTTGTCCTTCTTTACGGAGCATGCACCTGCGAAAAGCGCCAGCGAGAGCGCGAGCGATGCATTCAACCGCGGAATATATTGCAACATTAATCCTCCTCCATCGTGTGACAAACGCCTGGGTGTGCCCAAGCTCATGAGTAACGTAGACGGCAACTCATCCGCCTAATATGAAGAACCTCAGGCTCGCAACGCCATACTATAGACCGTACTGGATCCCTTTCTCAATAGGGCTCCTGACTGTTGTTGCCTCCTCCGCAATCACGAGCGTCATCCCCTGGCTGCTCAGGCGAGCCATCGACGCAATCGGCGCGGAAGCACCAATGAGGACGATCTGGGAACTGAGTGGTTTCATTGTGCTCGCGGCCATCATCGGCGGCGCATTCAGATACGGAATGCGCGAGCTGATGAACGGCGTCAGCCGCTGGATAGAGTACGATCTCAGGAACGATCTCTTCATACATCTTGAGACGCTCGACTCGTCGTACTTTGCACAAACCCGGACCGGCGACATAATGGCCCGGCTGACGAACGATCTGAGCGCTGTCCGCATGGCCGTCGGGCCCGCGGTGATGTATCTGACCAACACCATCACGGGCGGCCTCTTCGCGTTGTTCTTCATGCTTCGCATCGACGTTCGACTAACTCTTCTCGCGCTGTTCCCGCTGCTGCTGCTTCCTATTCTGACGATCCGAATGGGAAAGGCAATTCACGATCGGTTCGAGGCTGTGCAGGAGCACTTCTCGACGCTTACAACGCGCGCGCAGGAGAACCTGAGCGGTGCGCGCATCGTGCGTGCGTACCGGCAGGAGGAAGCGGAGATTGCCAGGTTCGGCGCTATCAACGAGCAGTATCTCGCGCTCAATATGTCACTGGTTCGTCTATGGGGAACCCTCAATCCGCTGTTTGCGTTTTTCGGCGGACTCGGTGCGGTTGTCGTTTTGGGCGCGGGCGGGGCACTCGCGATCAGGGGGACTATCTCCATTGGCTCGTTCGTCGCCTTCGGCATGTATCTCACGATGCTCACCTGGCCGATGATCGCTCTCGGCTGGGTCGTCAATCTTTTCCAGCGCGGCGAAGCGTCGATGGGGAGACTCGTGGAAATTTTCAATGTGCGTCCGCACCTTCGTGCGATCGAGCCAACCCAGCACCTGCCGCCTACCGCCTCCGGTCGAAGAATCGAGTTCAGAAATGTCGGATTTCATTATCCGTCCGACGGCTCCGGAGCTCCGCGCTGGGTTCTCCGCAACGTCAGCTTCACCGTGCCCGCAGGGTCGACGCTCGGCATCGTCGGGGCCACTGGCAGTGGAAAGAGTGCTCTCATCGATCTCATACCCCGCATGTACGACCCGCAGGAGGGACAGATTCTCATCGATGGAGTGGACACGCGCACTGTCCCGCCCGCGGAGCTGCGTCGCGAGATAGGTTTCGTCCCGCAGGAGAGCCTTCTGTTCAGCGACACCATCGGAGCGAACTTGTCTTACGGCACCTCCGATCCCGATTCGGCCGAGTGGGCGGCCCGGGTGGCGCAGCTCGATCGGACTATTGCGGAATTTCCCGGCGGCTACGAGACAGTGCTCGGAGAGCGTGGAATCGATCTGTCGGGAGGACAAAAGCAGCGGGCCGCCCTCGCCCGCGCACTGGCGAGGAAACCGAGCATTGTGCTGCTGGATGACGCGCTATCGGCGGTCGATACGCACACTGAGGCGGAAATTCTTCGCGCGCTACAGGAGGCGCTCGCCGGAAGGACGGCGCTCATCGCCTCGCACCGAATCAGCGCGATCCGGGATGCGTCGTGGATCATCGTTCTCGATCGCGGGACGATCGTCGAGCAGGGTCACCACTCCGAGTTAATGGCGATGCGCGGTCGTTATTGGTCGCTGTTGCGAAGGCAACAGCTCCTCGATGCAGTGGAATCCGACGCGTTGGCAAGCGATGTCCCGGCAACTACAATATGACGACTATGTCTCACAAGGTCGATCACGCCGACACCGCGCAGCGGCTGAAGTCGCTCGAGCTGCAGGCAAAAGAGGCCCAGACGACCATCGAGGAGCTGAACGCGCGCGACGCGTTGAAGACCCAGTTTCTCTCGAACATCTCGCACGATTTGCGGACGCCGCTTGCTGCCATCATTACCCACGCCGAAGTACTCCGAGACGGCATGCTGGGGGATTTGAACGAGAAACAGCGTGAGAGCGTGACGGGAATCGTGAGTGGCGGACAGCAGTTGCTCGACATGATCGATGAGATTCTCACCTACGTACGCGGCGCGGGCGATCAACTCACCCTCACTCGCACCGAGTTTTCGATGATCGAGCTCGTCGATCAGGTGAGGATGCTCAATCAGGCGCTCGCGGCAAAGAAAAAGCTGACGATAGAGAGATTGAACGGCGACGACCTTCCGCCGGTGTACGCCGATCGCGACAAGCTCAAGCACGTACTCGGAAATCTCATTGGCAATGCCATCAAGTTCACCCCGGAAGGTGGCCGGATCTGGATCAGGATGTCCCGATATGCGCAGGACGCCGATCAGCTCGTTGTAGAAGTTGGTGACACCGGGCGTGGCATCGCCGCCGAGAATCACGAGCTCGTCTTTCAGGAGTTTGCGCAGGTGGATGCGTCGCCATCTCGTCCACATCACGGAACCGGGCTGGGACTCGCGATTGCGCGGAAGCTCGTCGAGCTACACGAAGGCACCATTTGGGTAGAGAGCGAGCTCGGCAAAGGAAGTCGGTTCTTTTTCAGGATTCCGCTAAATCCCGCGCGCGGCTAGATGGGTGCGCGAATCCTGGTCGTGGATGACAGCACCCTGGTAACCGACGCCTTCGAGATCCTGTTTCGCGCCGCTGGCTACGACGTCACGACCGCGGGCACCGTAGCGGAGGCGGTGGGACACGGGCGTGCATCATCGATCGACATAATGCTGCTCGACTTGTCGCTTCCGGACGGAGATGGACTCGAGGTACTCGAGATGCTCGAAGCGAATGGGCGCCTGCCCCGCGCGACGCTCGCCATGACCGGGCACGACGACCCGAAGATTCGGCAGCGCTGTCTCGACGCGGGTTGCGCGGATGTGTTGCTCAAGCCACTTCCGATAGGCGAAATTCTACGCCACATCGAGCGCCACCTGGCATAACGGAGCGGCGCGCGAGGCCACGCGCGGGTCCGCTCCTCCGCTGGTATTATCGGACGAAGTATCGTCCATTCGCGCGCGAAAAGCGCCCGCGTCCGCCACAGCGCGGACTGATCATGCTGCAGATCGACGCGCTCGCGTATTCAGATCTGCGCCGCGCGCTCGAGCTGGGTTTGTGTCCCACCATCGCGCGGCTGCTGCGTGAAGGGTTCGCGCTCCGCCGCTGGTTTTGCGGGCTCCCGTCAGCGACACCGTACTGTCAAGCCGGGATGTTTCACGGCGAGAATGCTGGCATCCCGGGATTCAGGTTCTACGACAAATCAGCGCGCAGGGTGATTACCTGCAACGCGCCGCACGGAGTGCAATACATTCGCGACCGCATCAAATCCCCGGGTGCGCTCGCCGGCGGATCGAGTTATGTCAATCTTCTCGATGGTGATGCACAGACGGTCGCCTTTACAGTTGCGACTCGCGAGAAGATGTCGGTGTATCGCCGGCTCGGTGGAACGCGGATGGCGCTACTCATGTTGCTGCATCCGATTCGCATGATCCGCATGATCGGACAAGGCGCCTTCGAGTGGATCCTCGAGGAATGGGAGCGCGCCCGAGGCGAGCTAGCTGGTCGAGTGCCTCATTCCGAGGGGATTTTCCCATTCATCCGGATTCTCAGCAATGTCGTCGTGCGAGAGCTGCAGACGATGGCCATTCTGCTCGATGTTTATCTTGGCGTGCCGGTTATCTACAGCACCTTCATGCAATACGATGAGCTCGCGCATCACTTTGGTCCTTCGAGCAAACAGGCGCTGGCCGATCTGCGTCGAACGGATGCGCGGATCTCCGAGATATGGAGGATGGCGCAGCTAGCGGGTGGACGCGGGTACGACTTGGTGATTCTGTCGGATCACGGGATGACGCCCGCGCTGAGCTATCGCGTGCAATACGGCGAATCACTCGGCGCCACCGTACAGGGAATCCTGAACGACACGCCGCGAGCGCAGCCGGAGCCGCCGCGCGCACTCGCGAGCTACGCTGAAGATACAGAGTATGCCGACATGGGCCCGGAAGTCGTGGAAGCGGTTGCGCAGCTCACTCCCACGTCATTCGGCGCGCGACAGAGCATCCGCAAATTTCGAGACTGGCTGAGGAGCCGGTACGGGCTGCGAGAGATCATCTTCCCCGAGAAATACCGGGTAGATCGCACAAACGATGTGGTCGTGACCTACAGCTCGTGTCTCGCGCTCGTGTATTTCGCGGCGACAGAGCGGCGACTGACGCATGACGCGATCGTCGGGGATCCGCGATGGTCGCGACTCTATGAGCAGCTCATCGCGCATCCGGGAATCGGCCTGGTCGCGACACTCGGGACTGACGGTGTCGTCGTCGCGAGCAAGCGCGGGAGGGCAACGCTACGATACGGCCGGGTGGACGGCATCGCTGGAGGGAACCCGCTCGAGATCTACGGAACGGAGCCTTACGTGCTGCGCGCGATCGAGTCGCTGGTCCGCCAGCCCAATGCAGGAGATTGCGTTCTCTTTGGTAGCTACGATGGCTACGACATCATCTCGTTCGACGACCAGGTCGGCGCGCACGGTTCGGCTGGAGGCGACCAGATGTACCCGTTCATCATTTCGCCGGAGCAGCTCGGGCTGGCCTCCGAGACGCTCGAGGACGCGCGCGACATCCACAGGACTGTTCTCGCGCGCTATGCCGCCGCGAATGCCGAAAACGCTCCGCCATCGGCTGCGCGACTTACGCCAGTTCAGCCTCGTACTGCTGTTTAAGTCTGCTGCCGGTGCGTCGGAGGGGAGTGCGACTTCGGCGCTACGCTCGCTGCCCTGCCCGCACGCTTGCGCTTAGCGGGCACCCGGAGCCCCTAAAAGCGTTCGTTCGCTCCGCTCACTCACGGGTCTCCTCCTCGCGCTCGCTTTGGAAAGCGCCTGCGTCGAACTCCCCTCCGACTCCCCTCACGCTCAAAGGCGGGACCGAGATCTTTTTGGCGCCTCCGCATAGCGGGCCGCGCGCAGCTCGGCATCCCCGCGAACAGCACGCGAGCCAGAGCATTAAACGCGGGGCAGTGCGGCGCTGCGCGCCGCCGCTCTTGCGCGCGTGCAGTTACGACGCTGTACGAAGGGAGGTGAGGGTGTCCTCACAGGCGCTTTGCAAAGCGACCGCGAGGAGGAGACGCGCGAACGAGCGGAGCGAGTGAGCGTTGTTAGCGGCTCCGACCAAGGGAGCGCGGGTGCCCGCGCAAGCGGGCGGGTCCGAAGAGGACGCCCTCACCTCCCAACGCGCAGGGATGCCAAGGAAACGCTAGAGGGAGCCCGCAGCCCCAGAGACGATGGTCTTGAAGGCCGATGCAGAGATCTTCTCCGGCTCGAATGGCTCACCCGCGCGCTTCATTACGCCTTTGACCACCTGATCGAGCGTCACCAGCGGCGCATCCGCCTCGGCCCGCACGTCGACCTCCCATTTTCCCCGGTCCGGTCCCTTGAGCGTGTGACGGTAGCGCGCGGTGAAAACAGTGTGTCGATGAACGATGATCTCCCGATCCTCTTCTTCTATCGGCAGAAACTCATCGCCCGCGCTCTCAGTCAACGCGTCGGGCGGCTCGTCGGATGCGTGAACGTGCGCCTCCTCGGCGGGAAGCGGGAGCGCGGCGACCACTGCGACGCCGGTCTCCACGCCTGACTGCCGAAGCGGCGGGAACAATCGCACTTCGTCCACCGCATTCACTCCTACCCGATCAGCAATCTCCCGAAGAAAACGTTCGGTGGTCTCGATCACGCGCGTACCTTGCTGGTCTGAGTTCCGGTTCGAAGCGCCTGCCGCTCGCTGAGCTCACGCTCGACGTACAGCTTCAGAATGTGCATGAAATCCTGCGCGTTCGTCACCACGCCGAACGCCTGGTGAGTGCCACGATCCTTGAGCTTGCTCACTACGAACTCGGATGAATCGACGCAGATGGTCGCCAGCTCCCGCATCGATCCATCGGGCTCGGTAACGAAAGCAGGGAGCATATTCCCGGTGGCGATGGCGTGGAGCGCGGTGGCGATCAACACCGCCATTGTTGCGCGAACCGTATGGCGCTTCATCGCGTCCTGCGCGGCGAGCGAGTCGGTGACAACGTCGGGCAACGGGCCATCGTCGCGAATCGAACCCGTGAGAACGAACGGAATTCCCTTTAGAACGCACGCGTGCATTATCCCGTCGGTGATAATCCCCTGCTCGACGGCTTTCGCGATGGAGCCTGCCGCCCGGACTTTATTGATCGCGCGCATGTGAAGTCCGTGACCGCCGCTGGTTGCTTCCCCGGTTTTCGTCATGCCGAGCGTAGTGCCAAATATCGACGCTTCGATGTCGTGGACGGCGACTGCGTTCCCAGCAAGGAGTGCCGCCACGAACCCGTTCTGGATGAACCACACCATGTCGGCGCGCGCACGGGAGTGAACGAGCGCCGGGCCGGTTACCCAGATCGGGTACCCGCCGCGATCTCTCTCCTCGAGTAGAATGTGCGCCATAAGGGCGTAGTCAATCGGCTTCTCGCGCGACACCTCGCTGGTCATGAACTTGAACTCGCCTTCCTCATCGCCAAGGAACGACGCCACGTGGACATAAATGCCCTCGCTACCATCCTCGGCGCTGCCGACCGCGACCAGGTCGCCTTTCTTCACCTTGCGACCCTCGCGGACCCAGAGACCGTCGCGATCGAGGACGAGCGCGGAGTCCATCCGCGGCTCGCGTGGCATTTGCCACGAACCGTTGATGCGCACGTAGGTCGGGAGATTCGTAGTCGAAAAGAAGCCCTCGGGCAGGACGCCGTCGGCCGGAGCGGGGACGAACCGCGCATTCGGGGCGGAGGCGAGCTCCGGAGCTGTGAAATCGGGAGGGGAGAGACTCGTCACGCAGTAAAGTTACGGTGAGACTGGGTTTTTTGGACGTACGAGCTGAAGATGGCGGGGCTGGTCGTTGCCTTGGATCTGTGGACTTCTTGCAACTGCAACAGAACGGGCGAGAGCTCCACGAAGCGGGATGCGGGATGCGGGATGAGGGATGCGGGAAGCGGGAGGAGTTGTTAGGTCACGACTCCCGGACTTACCTCTCTGGCGCTGTAGCAACTGCCTGTGCTACGAATGGCGCCCAATCAGAGTCCCGACGTCGTAACCTGACAAACTGACATCTAACTGACTTGGAGCTCTCGCCCGTTCAGTTGCTTTAAAACTTTAACAGCAACTAGATGCAAGTGTCGAGATTCCAGATATCGGATGTCAGCTGTGGAACGACGACTCACAGCAACGCGACAGGATCCCTATCGAGCGTCACCCTAAGTTGCGCCGTGCTCGGCACCTCGAACCGTTCCATGAAGTACCGGCCTACGCGCGTCAGCTCGGCCGGATGTTCGCTCTTCAGCAGTACGTGCCACCGCCAGCGCCTCTTGATGCGCTCGATGGGACACGGTGCTGGACCGACGACCACGACTTCATCGCCCGCTCGCGTCGTTATCAGCTCACGAAGCCACTCTGCGCCATGAATTGCGAGTTTGGCCGTGGAATCTTCGATCACGCCACTGAAGACAATGTTGGCGAGGCGAACGTTTGGCGGGTACTGCGGATCGACCCGACCGCGCAATTCCTCGCGGACGAACGATTGATAGTCGTGCGCCACTGCAAACCGGACCGCGTGGTGCGAGGGAATCCTTGTCTGAATCAGCACCCGTCCACCTTTCTCTCCCCTGCCGGCCCGCCCCGACACCTGACTAAGAAGCTGGAAGCAGCGCTCGGATGCCCGGAAGTCCGGCAAGTTGATGCCCACGTCGGCATCAACTACTCCAACCAGTGTGACATTCGGAAAGTCGAGGCCCTTCGCGATCATCTGAGTGCCGAGCAGAATATCGACTTCTCCCGCCGCGACGCGGTCAAGGATTCTCGTGTGCGCCCATTTTCCGCTCGTGGTGTCGACATCCATCCGCGCGACGCGAGCCGCGGGGAATCGCTCGCAGAGTAACCGCTCCACCTGCTGAGTCCCAAGACCTCGCTGCTTCAGATTCCTGCCGCCGCACCGCGGACAATCCGGCCGCGGCGCCTCCTTGTGCAGGCAGTAATGGCAAATCAGCCGCTCGGGGTTCCGGTGATGGGTGAGCGTGATGCTGCAGTGCGGGCAAGTCGCAACTGCCCCGCAGTCGATGCACTGGATGAATGAGGAATACCCACGCCGGTTGAGTAGCAGAATGCTCTGCTCTCCTCGCGACATCGTTTCCACGATCGCGTCGTGAAGCGGCTCGCGGATCACAGCGCCGTAGTCGATCCCACCCTGTGCCATCCCCGAGTAATCGGTGGGAATCTTTCGGAGATCGACTACCTCCACCTTCGGCAGGCGACCGCCGCCGACACGCTCAGGCAACGTTACGAGGCGGAATTTTCCTGAAGTCGCGTTCGTCCAGCTCTCGAGTGACGGCGTTGCGCTGCCGAGAACCGTGATCGCTCCTTCG